>NZ_JBPYCS010000020.1:0-49486 GCF_051846935.1 Virgibacillus sp. W0430 | reverse complement strand
AAGATCCCTCAGAGACGATGAGGTTGATAGGTCCGAGGTGGAAGCGTGGTGACACGTGAAGCTGACGGATACTAATAGATCGAGGACTTAACTAACTATTTTTGGCTGATGATGCCCATTGATGAAATAATTCTTGTTTAGTTTTCAAGGTATGAACGACTATATGCCAAATAAAACTTGATTTTTTTAGAAAAACAATTATAATAGAGATTGTCGCTAAAAAAAACAGCTCTTGATCTTTTAAAGCATAAGCATATTCCACAGTAGCTCAGTGGTAGAGCAATCGGCTGTTAACCGATCGGTCGTAGGTTCGAATCCTACCTGTGGAGCCATGGAGAGCTGTCCGAGTTGGTCGAAGGAGCACGATTGGAAATCGTGTAGGCCGGTAACACGGTCTCGAGGGTTCAAATCCCTCGCTCTCCGCCAGATTATTATGGCCCGTTGGTCAAGCGGTTAAGACACCGCCCTTTCACGGCGGTAACACGGGTTCGAATCCCGTACGGGTCACCAAATTATTTTCTTATAGAAACACTTATTTATTATAGTGGAGGATTAGCTCAGCTGGGAGAGCACTTGCCTTACAAGCAAGGGGTCGCAGGTTCGAGCCCTGCATCCTCCACCATTACTAACTTATCATATCGCGGGGTGGAGCAGTCTGGCAGCTCGTTGGGCTCATAACCCAAAGGTCGCAAGTTCAAATCTTGCCCCCGCAACCAATTTAATTAATTCACTTTTTATTATCTATTATTTAAAACGGTCCGGTAGTTCAGTTGGTTAGAATGCCAGCCTGTCACGCTGGAGGTCGCGGGTTCGAGTCCCGTCCGGATCGCCATTGGCTCGATAGCTCAGTCGGTAGAGCAAAGGACTGAAAATCCTTGTGTCGGCGGTTCGATTCCGTCTCGAGCCACCTTTTATTTAGCTTTGGAGGGGTAGCGAAGTGGCTAAACGCGGCGGACTGTAAATCCGCTCCCAACGGGTTCGGCAGTTCGAATCTGCCCCCCTCCACCATTTATAACTAATAGGGGTATAGTTTAATGGTAAAACGAAGGTCTCCAAAACCTTTGATGTGGGTTCGATTCCTACTACCCCTGCCATAAAAAATACAGTTAAATGGCGGTCGTGGCGAAGTGGTTAACGCACCGGATTGTGGCTCCGGCATGCGTGGGTTCAAATCCCACCGGTCGCCCCATTTTATATTTTCGTATAGCTTTGGGCTATAGCCAAGCGGTAAGGCAACGGGTTTTGGTCCCGTCATTCCTAGGTTCGAATCCTAGTAGCCCAGCCAATTATGCGGAAGTAGTTCAGTGGTAGAACACCACCTTGCCAAGGTGGGGGTCGCGGGTTCGAATCCCGTCTTCCGCTTTATATGTATAAGGCGGCATAGCCAAGTGGTAAGGCAGAGGTCTGCAAAACCTTTATCACCGGTTCAAATCCGGTTGCCGCCTCCAAAGTTTTACATTAGTTAATTATTTAAATGTAACATAGATAACTATGAAATTTAGTGCAAATATTATATAAAAGTCTATCTTGCTTTTAAACATGCCAGTGTGGCGGAATAGGCAGACGCGCCAGACTCAAAATCTGGTTCCTTCACGGGAGTGCCGGTTCGACCCCGGCCACTGGTATCGGAACAAATTGTATACAGTAGTGTATTAAGACGTTTAGACGGTTATTTAACAGCCGTTTAAGCGGCTTTTTCTGTTTACAAGGTCTTATACTTAAGGCTCTATATTGAGGCTCTATATTGAATGTGGTGGTCTCCCTTACTGTATCGTGGGTTGAAGCTAACCTAAAAAATAAGGCGAAAAAATACACCCTTATTCTCTTTTTTGGTACCTTTAAATTGCGACATCAAAAGGAATGGAGAGAATATGTATGCAAAAGGATTTAATCACACGTGTATAAATAAAATTTTAAATTACGTAAATGTATGTACGTATAATATCTTGAAATTGCTTGCTAGTATCTTTATTTTAAGACAATGAGAAGTTACTATGCAAGAAAAAAAAAGTAATATGATATTTATTGATATTGCGATAACAAAAGGCTGAAACCTTAAATTAAACTTAAGGTTTCAGCCATATTAGGGAATATTATTTTCAATCAATTAATTACGTCAATTCAGTATGCGTGCTGTGAAATTATATTAACGATAGTTGGTATTTTAAATGAACTGTTAGCAAATTATTTGCACCTTTTGCTCGATCGACGTCAAATTCGTTAAACATATATTGTAATAAAAACCAAGCTAAACCTAGGACAGCGATTGTAACTAAAATAATTAAGAATACGATCATCTTGCCTTTCATTAATAAACCCCTTTCAATAAATTATAGACGATAGTAAAAATTTATTTAAATAAATAGTCGAATAAGATTATAAAAAGAATGAACATATCCTATTGATACGTAGAGAAAGAAAACAGTAAGTATAAAAGCTAAATAATCTGTCCCTCTTTATATGGATAGTATTAGTTTTTCATTGTTTTTTCTACGCTATATTCGTTCAGATCTATATCTAATGTTTTGTTTAAAACGAGATTCGCTAGTTGTGATCCTACAAAAGGGCCGGTAGTAAGTCCTGAAGCTCCTAGGCCATTTGCAACTAGTAAATTTTCTATTCCAGGAATCGCCCCAATAATTGGGATAGAGTTTTGAGTGAAAGGTCGAAAGCCGACTCTTGTTTCTAAAATAGTGGCTTGTGCTAAACCTGGCATAATTTCTAATGCTTTAGAAAGCACTTCATGTACACCACCTGCTGTTATACGCTTGTCGAAGCCAGCTTTTTTTTCGTGTGTCGCTCCGACAACGATTCGATTCGAGTCTAACGCTAAGAAATACTGGTTATTTGGTGGCATGACGACAGGCCATTTACTCGTATCGGTATTCGGAAGCTCTAAGTGAATAATTTGAGCCTTCTGTGGATAAATAAGTACGTTTACTCCTATTGGTTGAAGTAATTCCTTCATCCAGGCACCTGTAGCAGCAATGACAGTATCTGCCTCCATTACGCTTTTATTAAAGCGTACTCCATTGATCTTTTTATTTTCATATAGAAGTTCTGCATTCCCTGTATAAAAAAGGGCACCGTGCTTTGTTGCACCATTGATTAGAGCATTCCTTAATGCTCGTCCATCTACCCGTGCACCACCACTAACATAAATGGAATGATATTCGGCTTCAGCTAATGGAAATCGTTCTTTCGTATCGTTCGGTTGAAGAACGTGAATCGTACCAATTTCAGGGGCATCTTTTTGACGCTCTATTATCCGTTCTTTAGCGGCACATAGTTTGTCTTCATTTGTAAAAAGTCGTAGTGCTCCTACTTTTTTATAACCTGTATGCTCTTCTCCGTCGCTTTTAAGCTCCGAAATAAGCTCTGGGTATAATTTAGCACCACTCTTAGCAAGGTGATACCATGCTTTGTTTTTGCGTTGCGCGAACCATGGACTTATAATCCCAGCTGCAGCATTCGTTGCTTGTCCAGATTCTTCTCTATCAATTACATGTACTTCCATTCCCGCTTTGGCTAGTCTATATGCAGCGGTAGCGCCTACAATTCCCGATCCAATAATAATTATTTTTTTCATAAGTTTTATTCAAATCCTTACGTTCACCTTTTATTGTTCAAGCATAATTGTAACACGAATTAAAAAAGGCGGGAAATATATTCGCCTAGCTATTAACGGGATACATTAGATTTACTAGGAATATTGGAATAAATCTCAAGTAAATTAGACGATGGAAAGTGTACGTAAACGGATTAATATATTATATAATGCTGATTGTATATAGATATTATTATTATGGTTTTTAAATGAATGAATTTTATAATTCCAAACGCTTACAGGGCAAGGGTTTGGAAACTTAAAAAAGGAAGCACCTACCCAAATCCTATATAATGGTAGTTTGACTACAAACCATAGACTGGAGGGACACTCCCTATGACCATTACACATTAAACAAAGTTCGTTACAGAACAGGTAAACGAGCAAAACTTCATTTTGATATCACCTTAATGTACAATGCATCTAAATTAGCAGTTGATCCAATTCATACAGCATTCAACCAAGAAACAGAGGTTGTATATGCAGGAAAAGCAACAGCCGAAAATCCATTTTAAAAGCTTTGGGACAACCTTTTAAAATTAGTTGAGGCGTTGCCTGTGGAAAGCGGAGTGGTTCCGGATGGAATACAGCAGACACCAATCTCGCTTTAAGTGGATTTTAAAATTCTGTTCTTTTGTGATTTTTTAAAAATGACAATTATGAAATTGAGTCAAATGAATGGGTAGCTCTTATAAATAATTAAACAAACATAAATTTTAAAATGGGGGGTTTTTTAGTGAGTAAAGGGAGAAAATTAATGTTTGGCTGGTTCGGTTGGAGTATGATTTCTGTACTATTTATAGTTAGCATTGGAGCGACAATGCTTTTCACGAACTTATTCGGTATGAGCATTTTTACTAATCCTGTAGAAATGGATAGAAGCACTCATAAAAAGGAAGCAGAAGAAATATCAGCGGAAATGGATACCCTTGTACAAAAAACTAGGGAAACTGTTGGAGAGGAATACAAAGAGATAGGTACATTTATTTCTAGAATGCATACTTTCTATAATGAAACGACTGGATACGGTGCTATTCAATCCTTAGACTGGAACGAGCAGCGACAATTTGCAAAAGATATCGTTCATTATATAGATGAGATATTGCCTTCAATGGACAATGAAAAACTACGCAAGGATCTTGAAAAGGTGCGTACACTTGCTCAAAATGCTCAAAAGGAAAGTAGCGTGGAAACCATACGTGAATTACATCGTATGTTTCACGATTTAGATATTGCATTAAATAAATATAGTAATTACGACAAAATATGGGATGTAACAGAAACGCTAAAAATGAATCCGTAATAACTTATTTGTAGATGCACGCCATTATTTAATAAGCATACATAGAGGGCTTTTAAGCTATGTAAAATACTACTTTTAGATGTAAAGGTATGTTAATCTAATAAGTAGATTACATAAAGATTGTAAGGAGAGTACATAATTATGAAGACATTAATTTTTGGTCATAAAAATCCAGATACGGACTCTATTTGTTCCGCATTAGCTTATGCATATTTAAAAGAAAAATTAGGCCATACTGTTGAACCTGTTCGCTTAGGTGCAGTTAATAAAGAAACCCAATTTGCATTAGATTATTTTGATGTAGCTGCACCGCGCTTAATTGAAAAAATTGATGCTGATGTAGATTCGGTTATTTTAGTAGATCATAATGAATTTCAGCAAAGTGCGGATAACATTACAGATGTACGTATTATTGAAGTAATAGATCATCACCGAATTGCTAATTTTGAAACGAAAGATCCTTTATATTTTCGAGCAGAGCCTGTCGGATGCACTGCAACAATTTTAAATAAAATGTATAAAGAAAATGATGTACAACCTTCACGAGCGGTTGCAGGATTATTATTGTCAGCAATCATCTCGGATTCCTTATTATTAAAATCACCTACATGTACAGAAGAAGACATACGAGCTGCACATGAACTAGCAGAAATCGCTGCAGTTGATTTAAAAGAGTATGGTTTAGAAATGTTAAAGGCAGGGACAGATTTAAGCGATAAGTCAATTAATGACTTATTAACGATGGATGCAAAGGCATTTACAATGGGGAAAGCGCATGTAGAAATAGCCCAAGTAAATGCAATTGATATTAATCAGGTTTATGAGGATCAAGAAGAATTAGAGGAAGCGATACAAAACCGAATAGCTGATGAGAATCTTGATCTGTTTTTATTCGTAGTAACCGATATTTTAAATAATGATTCAGAAGTTCTTGCATTAGGTAATTCAATATCAAATGTTGAAAAAGCGTTTGACGTGCAGTTAACAAATGGACGTGCATTGCTTAAAGGAGTAGTTTCTCGTAAAAAGCAAATTGTTACTAAATTGACAGAAGTTTTTACAAATTAACAAGTCTAAAAAAGCCGAACAGCGATTTCGTTTAATTGAACGCTTCTTGTTCGGCTTTTTAGCATATTTATTTATGGACGGAATCGATTCAGAGTGCGTAACGTCAAAATAGAATATTAAAGCAGTAAAACTAGATAAATAGATACATAGTGCGGGGGGATAGAATGAACAATCTTTTCCAGCAATTTAGACAAGAGAAAAAGAAGGTTAATATTATCGCTATTTTTATACTTCTATTTTTTTATTGTTCTTTACCTACTGTATTAACTTTATTCCCCGTTACAATGAATAAAGCATCACCACTATTCGGCATGACATGGAGTTGGTTATATGCCTTTATTCAAATTGGAATGACTTGGATTCTAGGCTCGTTTTACTGGCGTAAAGCAAAGCAATTGGATCGAATAGCTGAGCGTTTACGTAAGGGGATGAATAAATGAATTTTACATATTTTTTATTTTTTATATGTATTGTCGTATGTACGCTTATTATTACATATTGGGCTGCTCGTAGAAGTAAAACGACATTTCAGTTTTATACCGCTGCGGGTAAGTTGACTGGGGTACAAAATGGCATGGCCATTGCTGGCGACTACATTAGCGCTGCTTCTTTTTTAGGTATTATTGGAGCGATAGCGATTAATGGCTATGATGGATTTCTTTATTCAATTGGATTTCTCGTTTCGTATTTAGTCGTCTTGTTTTTTGTTGCAGAGCCTGTCCATCATTTAGGGAAGTATTCGTTAGGCGATGTCATATGTGCACGGTTCCCTCGTAATAATATACGATTAATTATGGCTTTAGGTGCATTTATCATTTCAATATTATACATGATTCCACAGCTTGTAGCTTCTGGTTTGCTCATTCGTTTATTATTAAATATTGATTATTCTACATCCGTCATGGTTATAGGAAGTTTAATGACTGTATATGTTGTATTTGGTGGCATGATTGCCACATCTTGGGTGCAAATTGTGAAAACTGTTTTGTTAATGTCGGGAACATTTTTGCTATCTCTTATTGTTTTTTCCCGTTTTCAATGGAACATACCTGCATTAATTACGAGTGTAAAGCAGGGAACCCCTTTGGGGGATCAGTTTTTTTTACCAGGACACTTACTAAATAACCCATTTGAAATGTTTTCTTTATATTTAGCTTTAATTTTAGGTACTGCCGGTCTGCCACACATTTTAATACGCTTTTTCACTGTTAAAAACGCTACAGAAGTTCGGAAGTCGGTTTTGACAGCAAGCTGGATTATAGGTGTTTTTTATATAATGACTTTAGTGCTTGGATTAGGAACTGTTGCATTAATTGGTTTCGACCAATTAATGATGACAGACTCCACAGGAAATTTAGCTGCACCATTGTTGGCTAAAGAGCTTGGTGGCGACTTTTTACTTGCGTTTATTTCAGCAATTGCCTTTACAACCGTTGTAGCAGTTGTCGCAGGCTTAGTTATTTCAGCAACTACAGCCTTTTCTCATGATATTTATCACCATATACTAAAAAAGAAGCAGACAACGGAAAAAGAACAGCTGCGTGCAGCTCAGTGGACGGCATTTGGTATTGGCTTAATTTCTACTTTATTTGCTCTCGGTTTAAAAAATATAAATGTTACGTTTCTTGTATCACTAACCTTTATCGTAGCTGCCTCTAGTAATTTGCCTGTGTTGTTGTTAACAATCTATTGGAAGCGCTTTAATGAATGGGGAGCTATTATTGGTATGACGAGCGGTTTGCTTGCGTCCTTACTCTTACTCGTTTTTGGGCCGCATATTATGAACCCAGAAGGTGGCTGGATTGCAAAGGACCCTGTATTTATGTTGTATAACCCTGGTATTATTGCAATTCCTGTAGGTTTTATCGGTGCAATTCTCGGTTCGCTTTTAACGAAGCCATCAGAAGAAAGTATTCAAGCATTTGAACGTTTTTACTTAAAAGCTCATACCGGAGCAACTACGAGGAGAGAAAACCTTTGAAGTATTTAACAATGATTTTATTTGAGAGAATAGGGTTGTTGCTTGTATTTGCTTTTGTATTGACGCGTATTAAAGGATTTCGTTCGTTGCTGTATCGTGAACATAGTATTAAAATGTCTATTATTCACATATGTATGTTTGGCTTGTTTGGGATTGCGAGTTCAATTGCTGGCATTGTAATTGACGGAGAGGTAGTAATAACACATCAGCTCGTTTGGTCTATTGCAGATGATCAAATGGTCGTCAGCTTGAGCTTAGTTGCCATCGTTATTGCGGGGTTATTGGGCGGTCCTATCGTCGGGCTAGGTGCCGGGATGATTGCCGGTGTTCACCTCTTTTTTCTTGGAGGTATTGGTTGGTTTGCTAACATGCTTGTAAATCCAATTACTGGCTTGTTGACTGGTTTAACTGCGCGCTTTTTTTCAAAGGAACGGGTTATTTCCCCGATTCAGGCGTTATTTATTGGTGTATTTCCTCCTATATTACAAATGCAAATGCTATTAATTTTATATCCGCAAGAGCCTGGAACGATAAATGTTGTGAATACAATCGGCTTGCCTCTCGTCTTATCTAATAGCATTGCGATAGCTATTTTTACAGCAATGATTGGCATCGTATTGAAAGAACAAGAAAATGAAGCAGCTTTAGCGACAAGACAAGCATTAACGATTGCAGAAGAAGCGCTGCCTTTTCTAAGAAAGCAGGATCAGCAAGAGCGAGCGGAGGGACTAGCCAATTTATTGTATGACCGATTAAAGATTGCTGCTGTTTCGGTTACGAATGGAAAGAGAATTTTAGCACATAAAGGACTTGGAGACGATCATCATTGTAGTCAAACAGAGATTACTACTCCTTTATCAAAGGAAGCGCTTCATACGAACGAGATGAAGGTTGCATATTTACGTTCTGAAATACAATGTACGCATCCAAACTGTCCTTTGGAAGCAGCGATTATTATACCGATAACAGAGGCGAATGATACGGCTGGATTAATTCAGTTTTACTTTCGTAAGGCGCAGCATATTCGCCCAGTTGAGCTTGTACTTGCAGAAGGGTTAGGTCAGTTAATTTCCAATCAATTAAATATAATAGCGAACGAAAATTTAAAAGCACATATACGTGATACAGAGCTTCGCAATTTGCAGGCACAAATTAATCCGCATTTTTTGTTTAATACATTGCATTTAATTGCAACATTGTTCCGCATCGATCCGAAGCGTGCACGTCATATAACGGTTCAATTAGCTAATTATATGCGATTTAATCTCGGACTCGTTTCAAATGCATTAATTCATTTAGAAAAAGAATGCACGCACGTAAATGCATATATAGAAATTGTCCAGGCCCGTTTTGCAAGTAGACTGAAAATAAATTTCTATAAGGAGAAAAATATTCCTGAAGTGTTCATTCCGCCATCGACCATTCAGCCACTCGTTGAAAATAGTATTCAGCATGGATTGCAAAATGTAGTAAGCGGAGGAGAGGTTGAAGTAAAAATAAAAAAGGTAGATCATTACATTAAAATAATCGTACGAGATAATGGCAGTGGTTTTCCAGAAGATATATTGGACCGTGTTGGAAATGAGACATTAACCGATATAAAAGACGGTGGGAATGGTCTGTATAACGTGAATCAACGGCTTATTAGCTTGCTTGGGCAGCAAGCACAATTAGAGATTACTAACTTGTCCCCAAAAGGAAGCGAAATTTCGTTTCATATTCCTTATAATGTTCCAGTGAAAAGGAGAGTGCCTTTATGAGTATTCAAGTTATGATTGCAGAAGACGAGCATTTGGCACGTGAGGAGCTTATTTATTTGTTAAAACAAGAGGAGGATTTAGAGCTGTGTCCAAGTGCTGAAACGGGAGAACAGTTATTAGAGTTATACTTCAATTATGAACCAGATGTTATTTTTTTAGATGTGGAAATGCCTGGAATGTCTGGAATTGAAGCTGCGAAGCGAATTACTGAATTAGCAAAGGAACACCCGCTATTTATATTTTCGACAGCATATGACGCATACGCTATGGATGCTTTTGAAGTAGAAGCGGTTGACTATTTATTAAAACCATACGATCATACTCGGTTCCAACAGATGATGGATCGATTGAAAAAGCGGTTAAAAGCAAAAGAAAGTAACGAACATGTAGATTTGTCGATGCCGAATTCCAAATTGTTAATTGATGATGGAGATCGCATGATTGTTTTAGCTCCTGAATCGATATATTATGCCGTTCCTTCAAAACGAATGCTCGAAATTCATACAGAAAATAATGTTTTTGAAAGTAAAATGACATTGCAGGAGTTGGAAGCAAAATTAAAAGGGTATTCATTTTTTAGAACACATCGAAGCTATCTTGTAAATTTAAATCATGTTTTAGAAATTACTCCTTGGTTTAACGGTGCGTGTAATGTCAAATTGAAGGATAAAAAAAGAACAACGGTCCCTGTTAGTCGTTCAGCAAGAAAGGCATTGTTTGAAATATTTGGGAGTTAGCAATTCACTATGTTTTACTTGCTGCTCATCCATGAAATTGGACATTTCAACCATATTTTATGACGACGATTACCTCCTCGTTTATACTACGTAGTAAGCGTTTTCATTCACGCTTATTTTAATACATTGGGAGGTAATGTTATCGTGGTCGATTTTAAAAAGATAGAGAAATCAACCGAATTTCAAAACCTTAAACGGTCCAAAAACTTGTTTATTTGGCCTATAACAGCAATTTTCTTCTGCTATTATTTAGCTTTTCCTTTAATGGCAGGGTACGCAAAACCACTTATGGTAAAGTTCGTATTCGGTAATTTGACGTTCGGATATTTATACGGTCTTACTTTCTACTTCGTCGCTTGGGCTTTAGCTGGTATTTATGTTGTAAAGGCAAAGAAGTTTGACAAGCAAGCAGATGAAATTATTGAAAAATATGGCGAAGAGAAGGAAGGAGCATAAAAGTATGACGATCGTTGATTTATTTGGGATCGCACTTTTTGTTGCAATTGTAGGATTAACGATGTATGTAACGTATATTGCGTCGAAACGAACGAAAGGAACATCCGACTTTTATGCGGCTGGACGATCTTTAACAGGGATGCAAAATGGATTTGCACTTGCAGGAGATTATTTAAGTGCGGCATCGTTTTTAGGGATAGCTGGTTTAGTTGCTCTGCATGGCTATGATGGGTTTATGTATGCTGTTGGCTGGTTAATGGGGTATGTAATCGTCCTTTTTATCGTTGCCGAACCGTTTCGGAATTCGGGGAAATATACCTTGGCAGATGTATTGTCCTACCGATTAAGGCAACGACCAGTTCGAAGTGCTGCAGCAGTTGTTACGTTAGCCGTCACGATTTTTTATATGGTTGCGCAATTAGTTGGTGCAGGAGCTATTATCCACTTACTCGTAGGTTTGCCATATGAATTAGCAATTGTTATCGTTGGTATTTTAATGATTATTTATGTTTCTTTAGGTGGTATGTTAGCGACGAGCTGGGTACAAATAATTAAAGCTGTATTACTAATGGCGGCTATGATCGTTATGATCCTTTTCATCGCCGTTATATTTAAATTTAATTTATCTGCGCTTTTTGGAGATGTTATTGATAAAAATGGTGTAGAATTTTTACGGCCAGGTAGGCTGTACAGTAACCCAATAGATTTATTTTCACTTGGAATGGCACTTATTTTAGGAACAGCTGGATTACCGCACGTATTGGTTCGTTTTTATACTGTTCCAACTGCACAGGCTGCACGTAAATCAGTTATTTGGGCAATGGGCTTAATTGGTGTATTTTACATTATGATTTCGATGATCGGTTATGCAGCTGCTTCCCTTGTTGGCGGCGAGGCGATCTCTGCAGTTGATGGTGGAGGGAACATGGCAGCACCGTTGCTCGCGGAATATTTAGGTGGTGGAGCTGGAACAATTGGTGGAGAAATGTTTATGGCAGCAATTTCAGCAGTTGCGTTTGCAACAATTGTAGCAGTTGTTGCCGGACTTGTCATTACAGGTGCTGGAGCGTTCGCCCATGATATTTATACGAATGTAATTAAAAAAGGAGAAGTAGATAGTAAACAACAATTTAAAGTAGCCCGTCTTACTTCGCTTGTTATTGGTGTTCTATCTGTTGTATTTGGAATTCTTGCAAAGGATTTAAACGTGGCGTACCTAGTTGTCCTAGCATTTTGTGTTGGTGCAAGCGCAAATTTACCAACGATTATATTTTCTTTATATTGGAGAAGGTTTAATACAACGGGAGCCGTTGCGAGTATGTTAATTGGAACGATAGCTTCTGTAGGATTGGTTGTAATTGGACCGAACGTAATGGGAGATAATGCAATTTTCCCATTGGCCAATCCAGGAATCATTAGTATACCTGCAGGGTTTTTATCTGCAATTATATTCACGATTTTTAGTAAGCCAGAAAAACAAGAAGCTTATGCAGAGATGACCGTCAGAGCAAACACTGGAATATCTGCCGAATAATTATTTACTCAAATTCTGTACTAAATTTTAAGAACAGAAGCAAAAAAGTGATCGGATTATACAAAAAGCAACTGCTTCAATAAATTTATGAGCAGTTGCTTTTTGTAATCGAATTTGTACATTTGGTTTCTGGAGTTGCATGACTAATAGTTGCTATATATTTCGCTTATTGTGGATGTGGATTCGTTTGCTTTCGTTTGTTTTGCCAGACACGATCCTGATTTGTCGTTTCTGGAAATTTGTCTCCAGCCTTTAGTTCTACTTGCTTCGGTTCAGAAACATTGCTGCCTGTTTCCCCTATCTCTACGTATACGCCATTGTTAGGCGCCTTTTCACCCGGACGAAACTGACTGATTTCACCCATATAATATACCCCTTTCTATTATAGTACTCGGAAAAATTGTTCGGAAATAATGCACTTTATCTTGTAAGCAAAATGAACTCACTTTTTTCATACAAAGTCCGAATACTCTTTTGGTACTATTATTGTGGCGTTAAATTGACAATTTATGTTTGAAAATATGAAGTTATTTGATAGGAGCACTTTTAATAAACATGTATACTAAATGTGCGACTCACAAGCAGCCTGCGATTAGAATGTTGTGAATGCATTGCATGAACGATGCTTCACTTGTACTTAGCATCACTAATAGTGATGGTGTAAAAAACATGCTCATATTTGCCAAAGACTCTTAAATGAAGCCGTTTATCATAATGATTTCATGTGTTTTTGTTTGCTTCTACTTGCACCGGCTTATCGTTTATTTTCCGAAAAACTTGGCACGTCGTGTGGCCACTTTTCGAGCAAAAGGAACAATTGCTAACATTAATTAAATGTAAAGCATAATCAATGGCATCTGCAGTATGGTCAAAAAAATGATTTGCTCCTATCTTGTTGTACAATCCGGTTTTTTTCAACATTTTTAATGGTTCCTCATGCAATTCGGCTATTAAAACGACTCCATTTTTGTTCTGAAAGTCTTCGACAAGCGCAGATAGATTCGCTTCACCAGTAATATCAATTAAAGATACGTGACGCATTTTAAGAATTAATAGAGCCGGCCGTTTATTTATGGAGCGAGTAATCATCGTTTCAAAACGATCGGCTGCACCGAAAAACAGAGGACCGTGAACGGTATAGCTCGCAATCTTTGGACAGCGATAATCTGTAACGCCATTTTGTGTTTTATTATGGACAAACTTATCGGGTATTATATTTTCCACTTCGACTAAACCACTAATCCGTTTAATAAAAGAAAGCATTGCCAAAAGCAGGCCAATTGGAACTGCGACTGTTAAATTCACAAAAACTGTTAATAAAAAAGTAGTAACAAGAACGAGGGAGTCGCCTGTCCTTAACTTTAATATATGCCAAAATGATTTATACTCACTCATATTAAAAGCAACGACCATTAAGATTGGTGCCATACTTGCTAAAGGAATATGAGAGGCAAACGGAGCGAATAACAGTAATGTAAACAAAACAAATAAGCTTTGAAATATACCGGAAAAGGGACTTACTGCACCGCTTTTAATGTTTGTCGCTGTTCGAGCAATTGCGCCAGTTGCAGGAATTCCTCCGAAAAATGGCGTTACAATATTAGCAAGCCCTTGGCCAAACAGCTCTCGGTTAGAACGGTGCTGCTTTCCAGTCATTCCATCAGCAACAACAGCAGATAATAACGATTCAATTCCTCCAAGCATGGCAATTACGAAAGCAGGTTGCCATAAATAAATTAGTTTTTCCCACGTCAATGCTGGAATTTGGATGGAGGGGAGTGATTGCGAAATACCACCAAACGCTGTTCCAATCGTTGCTACCTTCTCTGGAAAGAAAAGTATGGATAAAATGGTAGGAATGATTAGCGCTACAAGCAGAACTGGGATTTTCGGAAAAACCTTTGGTACATATATAATAATTAAAAGTCCTGTAACAGCGATAAGTAGACTGTACATATTTAACGTTGGGAAGTTAGTTATAATTTGCAACATGTTTTGATGAAAATACTCTTTTTTCTCTACACCGGATAGTCCAAAGAAGTTTTCCAACTGGCCAGAGAAAATAATGACAGCAATTCCAGATGTAAAACCGATTGTTACAGATCTTGGAATAAACTTGATTAAGTTCCCTACTTTAAAGAAACTCATTAAAATAAGCATAATCCCTGCCAAAAAACCTGCAATAAGTAAGTCCTCATAACCGTATTGCAATACAATAGCGAGTAATATTGGGATAAATGCGCCTGTTGGTCCAGCAATTTGAAAGCGAGAGCCACCAAATAAAGCGACAAGCAGTCCAGCGATAATTGTTGTATATAATCCGTACTCTGGTTTTACTCCAGATGCAATAGCAAAGGCCATTCCTAACGGTATTGCAACAACACCTACTGTAATACCTGCTACGAAATCATTTTTTACATCTGCCTTGGATAATCCTCGGAAGCGCTTATCTGTAAACAACGTTGCAATCCCCCTTATAATTTGACCCACGGTTAAACCGCAGTTACCTGTAAAACCGGTTAAATTTTAACAGGTTGTGGCAACTGCGGGGCAAATAACATTTACTTATATACTTTTTTGTTTTCACATTATATATATTATACCATAAAAAAATGAAATGGACGGAATTGTGCTAAGTGAGATTGAGTTAGTATTTGTGGGTGTTATTTTAAGAAGTTAAAAACCTCTCTTTGTATTCGTTAATTTTAGTATTGATTCCTACCGACCGCAGTAGATATACACTACGCTTTCCGTGCTCAAGGAAAGCATCCACCTGCAGTGAAAATCAACGGTGTTATTCGTGTGTATATCGTTCGAAGTAAAATTGATCACATATTATCTAGTTAGATTCGTGCATCTGTTCCCCCACAAACATTTTACTCATACGCTAAGTGAGAAGGTACATACAAAATCTGAAACCTCCCTTTAGTAATTACCTTGCATATTGTATATTTTTTCATCAACTGATGTTCTCAATGCATTGAAAAAACAACGGAAAAGATTTACAATGATCAGAAGAATGCCTTAACAAATACGGTTCATTTTATCTAAAAGAACTCGGAAGACATGTTTAACATAAGGAGAGATGAAAACTTTGGCCTCTTTTGCACCAGTAGGATTAATTACGAGTATATTATTTATTGCCTTGCTGTTTTTTGTTGCTTATCTTATCATTCAAGCGGCTGTTAGAAATGGAATTGACAACTCCGAATTAGGAAAGCAATTAAAACAAAAAATGAATACTGATCAGCACGAACATAAATGATTAAAAGAAAACAATCTCAAATAAACAAATATATTGGAAATAAAAATTTCGATAAAACGGAGATAGATGAATGCTTAACCCAGTGATTGATGCTCATATTCATTTGGCTGCTTACAATGAAAAAGAGCAACTCCGAATTACGGAACAGCTAAAAGAGTATCAGATCGATGCTCTTATTACTGTTTCGAATGATTTGAATTCCGCATACACGAATAGAAAGCTTGCGCGATCGAACGCCAAGATAAAGCCTGCTTATGGATTTCATCCGGAACAACCACTGCCTAGTGATGCACATTTAACACAGCTGTTTGACTTTATTGACAGTGAACATCATGCGATGACAGCTATTGGGGAAGTCGGGCTCCCATACTATTTAAAAAATGACAACAAAAGCTTGCGTTTGGAGCCTTATATTGAACTACTAGAACTATTTGTGCTGCAAGCCGTCCGTTTTGATAAACCAATTGTGCTTCACGCTGTGTATGACGACGCACCGATTGTCTGTGATCTGCTAGAAAAGCATTCGGTTCAAAAAGCGCACTTTCACTGGTTTAAAGGAGACGAGCGTTCGATTGAGCGAATAATAAAAAACAATTACTACGTCTCCATTACCCCCGACATTCTATATAAACAAAGAACGCGAGAGTTAGTTCGCCAATTCCCTCTAACAAGGCTGATGGTTGAAACAGACGGTCCGTGGCCTTTTGAAGGTTTGTTTAAAAATAAATTAACCCATCCTAAAATGGTACATGAAGTTATTAAGGAAATTGCTCTAATAAAAAGTATGAATGTGGCTGAGGTTTATCACACAATCTATGAAAATACAAACCAATTTTATAATTTGGCGTGACAACTTAATGTTCAAAAAGAAAAGGGAAGGTGATTGCATGTTAAAAAGAGATCAAACGGTTTTTGTTTTAATCGATGTTCAAGGTAAGTTGGCTCGTATTATGCATGAAAGTGAAACATTGCTCGGAAAATTAGGTACACTCATCCAAGGATTGCGCAAGCTTAATATTCCAATTATTTGGCTGGAACAATATCCTAAAGGCTTAGGGCCAACTGCAGATGAAATTAAACAATATTTATCCGATCTTGAACCAATCTCAAAAATGACTTTTAGTGCGTGTAAAAATGAGGAGTTTCAAGAAGTGTTTCATGCGCTTGGGAGGCATCAAGTACTTGTTGCAGGAATCGAATCACATATATGTGTATACCAAACGGCGAAGGATTTAAAGGAACAAGGGCATGAAGTCCAAATTGTTAAAGACGCGATATCCTCGCGCACGCTAGAAAGTAAAGAGTTAGGGATTGAAAAAATGAAATCGTATGGAATTACGGAAACGAATGTGGAAATGGCATTGTTTGAATTATTGGAGACAGCGGAGCATCCAGAGTTTAAAGCGATTAGTAAATTGATAAAGTAAACACTGTTTAATTTGTACTCTCGTCATGTGTTAAAAAAGACGCATGTGAATTCCTGTTATTCTGTTTGATAAATTGGTTTCACAATGTAAAAGAAGTTCATGTAGATTCATCTTTAAATGAGCTACAGAACTTCTTTTGCAATTATAGGCGCTTTTATTTCAAATTTAGCTAATAGTTAACTAATATTTTTCTTGTTCTGAAAAGCGTCTTCTACTTTAATACGCCCTTCATTAATGTCAGGGTGAAACTGGATGGAGGCCGAATCGCGAACAGACTTAACGTTATCCATTGCTTGTTGCAATACGGTATGCAAATTCTTTTTATCCTGTAAAACATATTGAGCAATTGATAGTCCAGCTACTTTACCTTGCTCGCGTGCTATTTTTGCACTTTCAATTCCAGTGATGTTACCAGCGACAAAGAGCCCATCTATTGGCGTTTCCATTTGCTCATTATGGACGGGAACGTGTCCTCCTAATTCTTCAATATAACGGAATGGACAACCGACAACAGCTGCAAGCTCAGCAAGTGGATAAAGTCCGCCTGCTATGCATACAAAATCAACGTCTATCGTTTCTTCACTATTTGGAATAATTTCACCATCAGGGGTGAGAGAACACATCGTGACTGATTCTACCTTTTCTACCCCGTTTATTTCTACAATCGCTTTTCGGATATGGATCGGCATTCCCCACATTTTCATTCCATTTTTAGGGTAAAACCGAACAGCTAGATTACGAATTAAAGCTGATTTTGCAAATTTACTCCCAAAACGGAGGAAGGCAGAAGGAGCTAAGTGACCTATCCGAGCTAATGCTTCCATTACTTTTTTCGGATTGGCAGCATCTCCAGTTACTGGATTGGAAACGGGTAGGGCCATACTGTGAAGGTTGATCCCAGCAAGCTGAAGCTCACGAGCAATCGCTGCAGACAATACATTTACTCCAGCAATTATCCCTTTATCCCCAACACGAACACGATGCACATTTGTCATTACTTGTGCTGCACCGATCGACATAACGCCAGGAAGTGTCCAACCAGGAAGAGGAGTTGCTACTTCAGCTGCTCCAGTTGCAATTAGAACGGTTGTTGTTTCAAAAAGACCTTTATTTGTATGCACTCGATAGCTAGTATCTACCTTTTCGATATGGTGTACTGAAACGCTGCATCGTATATCTGTCTTTAAACGCTCTGCTTCATTAACGAGCAGTTTTGTTTCTTCAATGCCGTTCCACCATTCTCCGGAAGGCTCTTGATGAAGCTGACCTAATAAACGACCGCCCGGCTTCGGAAATTCATCCAATACGAGAACGTTGAGATCCCAATTTCGGCATGCAATTGCTGCCGAAAGCCCTGCTGGTCCTGCACCGACGATTAAAGCATCATACAAGTCGATCATCCTCCTTCTTACTAGTTGTTTTGTACTCCGCATATGTACGAGGAAGCTCCTCATTTTCTGATGTTTTCTTTAAAGGGGTTGGTTGCCCTTTTCCGCTTTCAATGATCATTCCTTCTTCAAGCTCTGTTAAGCATGCCCGAATTCCAGAATTGTTATTAATCGTAACTCGGCACTCGAAGCAATGCCCAATATTACAATATATACCGCGTGGTGTTTGTGTTTCTTCATGGACTCGTAATGTTCGAATTCCATTGGCTAACAGAGCAGAGGCGATTGTGTCCCCTCGCTGTCCTTTATAAGTAATACCATCGTATGTAAATGTTATTGGTTCTTTATCTGTTAAATTTCCTAATACAGGATGCTCATAAATTCGATTACTTGTCATTTGTGTACCCTCCTAATACAGACATAGAAATAGGACGAACAGGAGGTTGTACCTTCAAAGGGGGGTGGTTACTCGTAGCTTCTCCTGTTTCCTTCCTTATTACGGTATCAACAATTGGCCGGCAAGTTCTCCCTCCACAGTATCCCATTCCAGCTCGCGTTCTCAGTTTTACTTCTCTAGCAGAGCAATTATATGTACGAACTGTTTGTTTAATATCTTTAATTGATACTTCTTCACAGCGACATACGATTAATTCATCCACAACGATTCTCCTCGTATAGTATATTTAGGCATTAATCTTAGCCTATTTATTCTAATTCATTTTTGAGTTATACCGACTTTATAACTCCATTATCTATCACCACAGGCGGTCGCTTTCTGCGGGCACTGCTTGAGCCTCCTTGCTCGTAAAGAGCGCTCACTGTGGGGGCTTAAGACGCATGCTTTTCCACTGGATTCGCCGCCTGCAATGAAAGATAACTCAGTTTGTGCTCTGATTTGTAAATGAATGACCTGTATCATATTTCAATCATTAGGACACTCCATGATGTTTCTAGATAATGGCCTTAGGATCATTTGGGACAATACTTATTCTCCTTGTTGTCATAACCGCATTAAAAAGACTTTTTCCCAGTGTACGTTTTGACCTTTAAACACATCTTGATACTCGAACCTGGATGTGAGCAGATCCATCGCGACTTCGATACAAGGATCGTACGCATAAAGGAGGCTGCTGATCAGTTTTCACATTTGTTCCAAGATATCTTACTATTTAATTAGCTTTCTCTTGACATATCACCGCAGGGCTTTCTATCAAACAATAAAAGTGTTGAACAATCGCTTTTTTTACCTTAACATAAATAGCGTATATAAAAACAATAAACTTCTATTAAATAGACAAACCTATTCATCATTTTAACATATAATTTTTTAGTGTGGTAGAATGGCTAATGTTATTACATAGAGTAATAGATTAGGTCGTGTAGATATGCATTAGAAAAAAAAGGAGGAGCTAAGAATGACTGCTGAGAAGCATGCAGAAGTTGCTATTATTGGTGGTGGGATTGTTGGCTGCGCCATTGCTTACTATGTTGCAAAGTCAGGAATGGATTGTATGATTATTGAAAAAAATGATCTTGCAAGCGGTACTTCTTCTCGTTGTGATGGAAACATTACAATAGTAGATAAAGATCCAGGATTTGATAGTAAAATGTCTTTAGTTAGCCAAGAGCTAACTGTTGATTTAAATAAAGAATTAGAACTGCCTTTTGAATATCGGGCACATGGCAGTATTTTAGTATGTGATAATGAAGAAGAAATGGAAGCGGCAACAGAATGGGTAAAGATTCAAAATGAGTCAGGATTAAAATTTAACGTGTTGGATCACTTGGATATACGTGAGGAATCTCCTTTTTTTGCCCATGATATTCCAGGAGGATTAGAATGTGAAACGGATTCCTTAATAAATCCGTATCTGTTTTGCTATTCTTTAGTAGAAAAAGCGAAGGAGTATGGGCTAAAGGTACATACAAATGCCGAGGTAACCAATATTTCTAAGCAAGACGATTTCATTATTGAAACTACAGACGGTACGTATACCGCAAAGAAAGTTGTCAATGCTGCTGGTGTTTGGGCGCCATTTATTGGAGAAATGCTAAATGTAGATATTCCGATAAAGCCGAGAAAAGGACACATTCTTGTTGGTGCTAGGCAGGAACCGGTTATGATGCGAAACGTAATGGAATTTGGTTATTTAATGAATAAGTTTGGCCGTGAAAGAAAAGTAGATGCGAGAACGGCTGCCCACGGTGTAGCTTTAGTATTGGAGCCTACGGAAAGCCAAAACTTTTTAATTGGAAGCAGTCGGCAATTTGTAGGCTATGACGGCAGCGTTGATATAAATGTAGTACAAACAATTGCCAATCGTGCTTTACGATTTTTTCCAAAAATGAATGATTTTAATTTAATACGCTCTTATACAGGTCTTAGACCATGGACGGAGGATCATTTGCCAATTATTTCAGCAGTAGAAGAAGTTCCTGGTTTCTTTATTGCGGCAGGCCATGAAGGCGATGGAATTAGTCTAGCTACTGTTACGGGAAAATTAATAGAACAATTGATTCAAGGAGAAAATGAAACAATTATCCCTATTGATCCTGTACGATATGATCGATTTAAAGTAGTTTCCGCTCATTAGGTTGAACAGCAATTAAAAGCGTATTTATCATAGGCTTAATAAAAAACGTACTACCGAGGTGAAATAACCTTTAACAGGAAGCGTACATAAAAACGGGTGAATGTATTAAACTAAAATGAAATAAAAAATATTGGGTATGTGAAATATGTTTGTTCACATCGAGATCTTTTGACTGCTCGAAATTGTATGGTTAAATGTTAAGAATAGGGTGGAGAAAAACATTCTTCCCATCAATTTCCGAACACTCGATTTAAGTGGAGGCAATCATGAAAAAAACATTAAAAATAGGGAGTGCATTTATAGGCATAATTGTTGGAGCGGGCTTTGCTTCTGGTCAAGAAGTACTCCAGTATTTTACAAGCTTCGGTTCGTTAGGTACGTTAGCAGCACTAGTTGCTACAATAATGTTTGCTTATTTAGGCATGACGCTTACTAAAATAGGCAGCATTATAAAAACACGTTCACATAAGGAAGTAATTTATCACATTTGTGGGCGTTATATCGGTATAGTAGTCGATGCGATATTGGTACTTACACTTTTTGGTGTAGGTGTAGTAATGGTTGCTGGAGCAGGCTCCATTTTCGATCAACAGTTCGGACTGCCTGCGTTTATTGGGAGTTTCGTTATGACGGTTTTATTTATATTAACAGCTATGTTAAATGTAGAACGAGTAATAACTGTAATCGGAAGTATAACGCCATTTCTCATATTGTCTATTGTAATTATCGGTGTTTATAGCTTGCTGACGATGGAGCAGTCCTTTACAGCACTAGATCCAATTGCTAAAGCACAGCCTTCATCATTGTCAAATTGGTTTATCTCGGCGATAAATTATGTTTCTTTCAATATCGCTGTAGGAGCCTCGATGGCGCTCGTTATGGGGGGAGCAGAAGAAAATAAAAAGACAGCTGCTTTAGGAGGATTACTTGGAGGGTTAGGGATTGGTGTCTTAATCCTCATTAGCCATTTGGCGATATTTTCAAAAATTGGCATCGTTGCGAACGTTGATATGCCGATTTTAAAAATAGTAGATGGTATATCCCCTATAATTGGAATTATTATGTCAGTTATTTTATTTGGAATGATCTTTAATACAGCTGTTAGTATGTTTTATGCATTTGCAGCTCGCTTTGTAAATATGCAAACAAAAAAAGGAAATATATTTATTGTTGTAACTGGAATTGTAGCATTTGCAGCTAGCTTTGTCGGGTTTACAAATCTCGTTCGTCACTTTTATCCGTTTATCGGTTTCTTAGGTTTATTTCTAGTAGGGGCACTTATATATGCACCGTTTAAACTTGCAAAAACAGAAAAACAATTCATGAGATAAGTGGATAATAGGTATAAACTTAATAATTCGGTCAATACAGCTGCTAGTATTTATGTAGTAGTTACTACAAAGTTCATTGCGTTAATCGCAGTATAAACTCCTTCAGATCAACTATGCGTGCGTGTTTTGGTCGTTCGTCTGTACCTGCAACGATGAGCGGTACGAGCGATTCTTGTTTATGGAGCGAGCCGTGGGCAGCTCCACGTAAATGTAAAGGAGTTAATTGAGCTTGGAGTTCATAGCCAGGCTTAGCGGTTACGACAAGAAACTTCCCTGCATGGGAATGAATCGCACCGTATAATCGTGCGAGTGCATCTGGATATTTTCCGTACGTTAACACGGACTCATTAACATATGTCAAATCAAGTATATTAAAATCCCCCTCTATATGCCATGATTGTTCATACATATCGAAAAACTTTCCTTTTCGTTTAAAAAATAACTCTCCTTGGTGAACACCTGATGCGACGGATACACCGTCGTTCGTTTGCCATGCAATAATATCAATTCTCGGATCTTTCTTCAATCGGTTCACTAATGAACTGGGGGAGATATGTGACTGAAGTAAATAAATATATGCCATGCGCTGATTAACGGAAAATAAAAGCTCGTCTTTTTTTAGTGCAGGACGTTCTAGTTTTGCGATCTTGAAATCTTTAAATATTTTCCTAAGGTCGATTGCAACTTCTTTTCGCTTGTTCCCTGTCGTTGAATGTCCGTTATCACCGATGACCAACCAGATGTTTTGATTAAGGGCAGCTTGCCAGCTAGAATATAAGTTCATTATTTTTTGGATTTCTTGATCGATTTTTATAATCTCTTTTATATCAAGTGGACTTTTAAAATGCAGACGCGTGTCCATATCTTGAAATATACAAAAAGTGAAGGCAGGCAACTTTTTCTTCCGAATTAAATAGCGGAGTTCGCGTGCTACATATGTACGGTTTCCTGCCGCAATTTGAGTTGGAAAGCTACATTTTCTCAGTTTAGAAAATGAACCGAGCGAAAAGGTTGACGGGGTGTGAGCTTCCCATACGCCATTTTTAAAATGAGTAATTGTACGTAGTAGCTTAGGAACGTGAAGACGGTTTGGCGTATTTCCTCGATAGACGAAAGAGTTGATTGATGCTGAAGCTTTTCCACATTTGGCTAAGTCTTCATAAATCGTCGATACATGCTTGCTCAAATGCTCGTTATTTAAACGATAAAGCATAGTATGGGCGGTATGACGAACGCCGATACGAAAAGTTTCTCGAAAGCCTGTCCCATAATTATTTATTTGCTTTGTCATACTGTCAAACCAGTTTAAACCCGGAATGTGATGTTGATCGGCATACGTACCCGTTAATAACGTACTGTCGATTGTAACGGACATCGTTGGGAAAGAGGAAACCAAATGATCGCTATAATATCCATTTTCTATTAGAAATTGTAAAGCTGGCGCTTGACCTGATTGTGCAGCTATTTCTAGGGCGTGTGGCATAAGTGAGTCGATATTTAATAAAATGACCGGCTTTTGTTCGTTCATGAAAATGCTCCTTGTAATCAAAAGTTTACGTATTAGATTATCCTGACGGTGTCAATTTATTCTGAAATCCGTAGCGTTCAATTTGTTTACATAGCTTACTTCTCAGGAAAGTGTTAATATTCGTTTTTAAATCTATATGCTGTGAATTTTAATACGAAATTAAAGGAGGACCTTTTATGTACAAAAGAGTCCCCTTTTTACTGTACTCATTATTCGTTTTTTTAAATTAACGTGTTCAGCATTCAAAACAATGTTGAGCGATATGCTCGTGACTTTGAAAACTCGATAATTGAAGAAAAATAGGCTACATTCCGGAAAGGGTCAATATGTATGAACAATTATATTTAGCGTTTATTGGTACGTATTACGGAATTCATGAACAAACAGCCCGAGAAAAAGCACTACAGAGACTAAATTCTCTAGAAGACTAGCTATGTCACCTAATTTTCTTTTTGTACAAATAAAATAGTTATTTCGCAATCGTATTTACCACGGATGAATTTTCTAGCACTAGCCGGTGTTCTTGCGATGACGGATCGCTGTTTTATTATTCCGTTCATTTCAAACTCAACAATATATCGTTTCGCTCCACAAATCATTAAAATCACCCTTCCTATTACTTTAACTTAAAGGACAGATAAATGAAATTTATCAAATTATAATGTTGATCAACCGTTCATGAACGTATTTAATTTAGTCTTTAAGATCTCGAGAAGTGGAATATAGATGGAATATTGAATTATACGTTAGCATAGGTTGTGGATATCTTCTGGGAATTTTACGTTATGTTGATGAAATAAGCAAAATACAGTTTCATTCGGATTGAGTCAAGTATTTGTGGGTGTTATTTTAAGAAGTTAAAAACCGCTCTTTGTATTCGTTAATTTTAGTATTGCTTCCCACCGACCGCAGTAGATATACACTACGCTTTCCGAAGAGGCTGAAGCCGTGCCCGCGGAAAGCATCCACCTGCAGTGAAAATCAACGGTGTTATTCATGTGTATATCGTTCGAAGTAAAATTGATCACATATTATCTAGTTAGATTCGTGCATCTGTTCCCCCACAAACATTTTACTCATACGCTCTATGTAAATGAATTTATATGTCGGAGTCGGCCGTCGTTTTTTATAAATGTATTAAATTATAAGTTAGTGTCTGAAATAATTGGAATTCTGTAAGTGTAACTTAAAGGAATAGGATAAGTTATGTTCCTTTTTACAGTGTGATTCTATTAAGAGGTAAAAAAGTACATATATAGATATTTGCTATTTTCACTTGAGGAAAAATACTTATTATTTAACGTCTAAAGTGAGATTAATAGTTTTTTTGCAAAAACTGATCCACTCATCTCTTGCTGAATTGGGCTTTTACTATAAATAGTGCTGAAAAATATAGAAATTATTAAGGCTTATTCGGTGGGAATAATTTTGTTCCTTTTATATTAGCATAATACAAAATATTCATTTATATTGAAGGTATTGAAACTTTGATGCGGTAAGGGCTATTAAGCAAACGGAGCCTATGTTTAAGATTACAGTATTTAAAAAGGAGATAAAGCAGTATGAAAATCATTGTTACCAGTATATTCGTAGAAGATCAAGACAAGGCACTGAAATTTTATACAGAAACTCTGGGGTTTGTAAAAAAAGAGGATGTTCCTATGGGGGAATTTAGGTGGATAACGCTTGTTTCCCCTGATGAGGAAGGCGGTATCGAACTTTTACTTGAGCCCAATGACCATCCTGCCGCCAAGGAGTATCAAAAAAAGATATCTGCAGACGGCATACCAGCAACAATGTTTGGTGTAGAGGATGTTCGTAAAGAATACAAACGATTAGTAAGACATGGTGTGAAATTCACGATGGAGCCGACAGAGATGGATGATCTAACAATTGCTATATTCGAAGATACATGTGGCAATCTAATTCAGATAATGCAGAGGTAAACCGATTGATTATCTTCCATATTAGGGCGCAATTTTGGAACAAGGATTTGCGATTTGTCCACATTCATCAATTTGGGTCATTTTGAAGAACAAGGTGATAGCAAATAAAAATAGGCGTAGCGAAGTCGGTAAAACAATCGGAAGCCATTTATGGAATGCGATTTTAGGAATTGTTGGCTTATTATTATCGCTGTGGATGTGGATGTGGATGAGTGGTCAAAGGATATCGAGCCGGCACACCAGTTACAGGTGGAATATTATATTCCTATTTGTTTTATGGATTATCGGCTATTCATTAGAATGAAAGAAGCGTACGAGAGGCGTTGGTATTATAACGCTCGTTCCAGTTATAGACTGCTTAGGCCTATTTTTACAGATATCGTTTTGTAAACTTTATATCTAATTCAATGATATCCCGGTTATCCTCAATAGGATTTCGAGATTTTGATTTATCTAATAAAAGTTTATGATCCTCATACTTTTCTTTTTGCCTCGTTCTAATAATTTGCGGTTTCTGTTATGGAAGCAGGAATTTCTTCAAATAAACTTCGAAAACTCTTATTTATGGTATAGTAAAAGAATACTTTTCAAATAAAGTGAAAAGAGTTATATACGATAAAAATTTACAAAATAATTAAAAGTACTTAAAAAAGAAAAGAGGTTCATTATGATATTTGAAGTAAGTATTTTACCGCTAATCATTGGCGGGATTTTTAATATGGTCTTAGGAGCATTATGGTACAGCAATGTTTTTTTTGCTAAATCATGGATGAAAGAATCAGGGGTAACGGAGGAACAAGTCACTGATTCATCAGGTATGGGGAAAGTGTATGGTCTTACATTGGTGATGGCGGTTATTACTAGTTATGTTATTGGTTTTATTATCGTTAATTTTGACATTACATCGATTTGGCGAGCGCTTATTGTCGCCGTTATTTTGTTTTTAGGTGTAGATTTACCAATGATTATTAAAAACTGGGGATTTGAAAGACGCTCAATAAAATTAGGATTCATTAATCATGGTTACCAGTTAGTTGTTTATGCAGTAGTCGGTATTTTATTTATTTTATTGTAAATTAATTAAAGCAAAAATTATTTAAGTTAATGTAATTCGTTAAATACTAAGCTATGATTAAATAACTTTTAAAAATTAAAAAGGGAGTTCATATATGAAAATCTCAACACAAATTAATATTAATAGCACGAAAGAAAAAGTATGGGAAGTAATCACAGATATTGAAAATTCAGCGAGCTTTATCAGTGGAATCACTAACATCGAAATCATTAATCCGTCTAGAGAAAATCTTGTCGGCCTGAAATGGAAAGAAACTAGAAAAATGTTTGGAAAAGAAGCTCATGAAGTAATGTGGATAACTGACAGTCAGAAAAATCAATTCTATCAGACGAGAGCAGAGAATCATGGTGCAATTTATGTGTCGCGATTAGAGATAACGGAAGAAAAAGCTGGTGTTCTTCTTGAAATGTCATTTGAGGGATATGGGACAACTCTTATGGCAAAAGTAATGAGCAAAGTCTTTGGTGGTATGATGAAGAAATCAATGTGTAAAGCACTTGAGCAGGATCTTGAAGATATAAAAAAAGCTTGTGAAGTATCATAAGATATTAGCTGGACAAGAAGTTCCTTCGACCAAATAGTTCGGGGGAATTTTTTTATATTTTTTATTAAAGTATATATAAACGATGTAGTAAATCAAAAGTATTTTATTAAAAGAATTAGGATAGGGGTTGGTGGAATTACATAATCTATTGACCGATTTTAAAAAAACGCCGACATTGAAAACACAAAACAGAAGGTAAGCGTTCGGCCGAAACACAAATCATCGTTTTTTACTTGTTCCGTTAATGGGTGCGGTTGTTTAATTTGGATTTTTCATAGTGCACCAAAAAACGGGGCAGACCACCATATTCCTTCTATAATGATGTTACCAAGCCCAGCTTTATGGAAATTAGAGGCATATTTTGATGAAGAACTATTTGGAAATGTTTTTGTGCGTGTAGAAAATAGATAATACTTCCCTTAATAAGTAAACGGGCGCTTTTGCTTAACAATATTACGCATTTATCGAGCCAAATTGATGAACTATGTAAATATAGACAGAATTTATTATAATTGAGGTTGATATTAATGAAAAAAGTAGCATATGACGACTATTACCAAGAACTTAATTACTTTGGAAATCCATATCCAGGTCTTATTGATTTTTTTAAAAATTATCAACCTAAAGGAATAGTTCTTGACTTAGGCTGTGGGCAAGGAAGAGATTCATTGTTCATTGGAGACTTAGGATATAAAGTTATTGGAATTGACCATTCAATAGTCGGGATAAACCAGCTTAATGAGGAAGCTAAAAAAAGAAATATAGATGTTGAAGGCATAATAGATAACGTATATGACGTTCCGGTATCCAAGGACATTGATATTGTATTATTAGATTCAATGTTACATTTTTATAAAAATGACTTACAAAAAGAGACCGAATTTGTAAACAAAATACTAACCGAACTCAAAGAAGGCGGTGTGTTTGTAAACTGTATTTTAAAAGGAGATGCACGTGAAAAGACTTTGAAAAAAATTATTAATGAATCATCATATGAATGGGAAACATTAACTGATACTTATACTGAGTACAGTGAAGCTAATACAGAATTTCACCTACTGGCCATTAAAAAAAGAAAACAAATTGAAATATCTAATTAAGGCTAATCTTTGCCTGACTCAAAAACAGAAGGATCCAATGGTGATTTTTAAAAGCTAACGCATGATTTCCGTTTTAGGCGGCAACTCCCGCGGAAACGTTCGCCTGAAATGGAAATCAACGGATTGTATGATAGGTCTTTAACAGGATCCTTTCTTGAATCTATTTAGCGTATGTGACATATATAGGCTAGATTTTAGAGGGAGTATTTTATTTACTGGCATCTGCTTTTTGTCTTTTTGTTCGGATTTATACTTTTCAAAGCAATTGAGCATGATGAACTTCGCTTCTAGTAGAATAAATTAAGAAAAGGCTTAGAAAAAATCTCTAAGCCTTGTTCATATGTGCCCCTGTACATGAAGAACTTTTAGTTAGATGCACCATACTTATTATATGCACCATGCATAACTGGACCGACATATTCATTTAATTTCCAGCCGTGAGCAATAGCAGCTGTAACAAATTCTTTAGCGGCTTTCACTGCATCTTTTACATCTTTTCCATTTGCAAGATTTGCAGTAATAGCTGCTGCAAATGTACAGCCTGCTCCATGATTATATGTTGTATGTAACTTTTCTTTTTCAAGCAACGTAAATTCTTTCCCATCGTAAAAAAGGTCAACAGCTTTGTCGTAATCTAGTGCTTTCCCACCTTTAATGACGACATTTTTTGCACCAAGCTCATTGATTTTAGTTGCAGCTTCCTTCATGCCATCGATCGTTTTAATTGGCCCTGTTTGTGCAAGTTGTCCTGCTTCAAAAAGGTTTGGCGTAGCAATTATTGCCCGGGGAATAAGCAATTCTCGCATTGCATCCGTGTTCTCTGGCTGCAACACTTCGTCTTCGCCTTTACATACCATGACAGGGTCTATAACTACATTGACTATATTAAATTCATCAATTTTTTTTGCGCCTAGCTCGATAATATCTACGGAGCCTAACATCCCAGTTTTCATTGCATCTATACCAACAGAAAGAATTGTATTCAATTGTTTTTCTACGATGTTTACATTTATGGGAAAAACATCGTGACTCCATTTGTTATACGGATCCATTGCAACAATGGATGTTAAAGCAGTCATACCGTATACTTCGTGTTCCTGAAAAGTCTTTAGATCTGCTTGAATACCTGCTCCACCACTTGAATCCGAACCAGCAAATGTCAAAGTTTTTTTCATAACCATCCAACTTTCCTTTTAAAAATTTGCCACATGTATAGAATAATACAGTTTTTTTATATTGAAAAGAAGTTTCTCTTACGTTTCCCTTTTTTTGTTAATGTAAATTTTTAGGCGGAAAGTCTTCTTGACATTAAAAATAATGTGAATTATCATGTAGCTATTGGATCGACAGTCGACAAGGTTTGACAAATCGAGGCGAATCAGACTTTTAAGGTTAGGAGGTTAGTTGTTTTGTGGAAAAGATTACCACCTCAACCATGATTTGCACCAATTAGTGTAGCGAAATCTAATCTTATTATTTTTCGTTGGATGAGCAAACGCTTACAAGATTATGAAAAAAAAGAAAGTCATTAAGGGGGTTTTTTTACAGTATGGATGTAATTGTAGCAGTATCGGATTGGATTTGGGGTCCACCGATGATTGTCTTACTTTTATTAAGTGGGATATATTTAACGTTTCGTTTTGGGCTCTTCCAATTCAAGTATGCAGGATACATATTTAAGCAAACGATTGGAAGTATTTTCAAAAAACGAGATGAAAGGCAAAAGGCAAAAGGGACAATATCTCCGTTTCAAGCATTAACATCTGCCTTGGCCTGTACGATTGGAGCAGGAAATATTGTAGGTGTACCCGTTGCAATTATGTTTGGTGGCCCGGGTGCGATTTTTTGGATGTGGGTGATTAGTTTACTTGCAGGTTCAATAAAATTTGCGGAAGTTGTTCTGGCTGTTCGATATCGTGAGAGAAATGAACTAGGTGAATACGTTGGAGGGCCAATGTATTATATTACAAAAGGTCTGAATATGAAGTGGCTTGGTGTTTGGTTCGCTGTCGCTTTAATGATTGAAGTATCGATTAGTATTATGGTTCAAGGTAATTCATTAGCGGCTTCTGTAAAGGAAACGTTTAATATTAGTCCAGTTGTTACCGGTATCATAACGATGATTTTTGTAGGAATTGTTATAATCGGTGGGATTAAACGGATAGCTAAATTTACAGAGAAATTCGTGCCAGCAATGGTATTTATTTATTTAGCAGGCGCATTCATCATCGTACTTATGAATATTAATATGGTTGGTGAAGTACTTGGATTGATCTTTGGTTATGCATTTCAGCCAATGGCTGCTGCTGGAGGCTTTGGCGGTGCAGTAGTAGCGCAGGCCATTCGTTGGGGATTTGCGCGTGGAGTATACTCGAACGAAGCAGGTGTTGGTACGGCTCCAATTGCTCATGCTGCTGCAACAACCGACCATCCAGTACGACAAGGCTTATGGGCTTTAGCAGAAGTTGTAATTGATACGATTGTTGTATGTAGTGCAACAGCATTTGTTATACTGTCCACAGGAGTATGGAAAGCGGAAGGTGCTAGTGAAGATGCAGTAGCACTAACTTCGGTTGCGTTTTCTGAAGGGTTAGGTACGTTTGGAGGATACGTAGTAACAATTGCTTTACTGTTCTTTGTCGTTTCAACGGTTATTGTTTTATCATATTATGGAGAAAAACAAGCAGAATTTTTATTTGGTACTAAGGCCGTTTGGGTAGTGAAATTTGTCTATGTTATTTCGATATTTATTGGAGCAGTCGGAGGAGCCAAAGTAGTATGGAGCTTACTAGATATTAGCTTAGCGGCAATGGCTATTCCGAACATAATTGCCTTATTACTATTAAGTAAGGAAGTTGCGAAGTTGAAAGATGAATTTTTCACTTCGATGGATTTTTATTTAGCAGACGTTAGAAAAAAGAAAAGTAAAATATAAACGTTTTTACTGACTTTTCTATAACGGAAGGGGTTACCTTATAAGGAAAAAACTATAATTAAATAGGAGAGAGTGCGTATGTCATATTTACAGAAAGTATTTGACCAAATTGATGCTTCCTGGGATGAAGAGGTTCATTTTCTACAAAAGTTGGGAAGGTTCCCAAGCACATTAGGATATGAGGCTTCGGTTCAAAAATTTATTGCTGATAAATATCGGTCGCTTGATCTTGATACAGATGTATTCGTACCAGATGTAGAAGAAATAGCGAATACACCTGGGTATGGGCCGCATGAGATTCCATATGATGGACGGCCAATCGTTGTTGGTACATGGAAGACAGAAGGAAATCCTATTGGAAAGAGTCTTATATTACAAGGCCATATTGACGTTGTTAGTGCTGAGCCGCTTCGGTTATGGGATGTAGATCCTTGGGGAGCTGCGATTAAAGGCGATCGAATGTATGGGCGCGGCATTTGTGATATGAAAGCTGGCGTAGCGGCGCTTATTTATGCGGTTCAAGCAATAAAAGATGCAGGCATCGAGCTAGGAGCCGATTTAATTGTTCAAAGCGTACACGAAGAGGAAGTTACTGGGAATGGAGCTGTAGCGGCAATCGCTAGAGGATATAAAGCGGATGCTTGTCTAATTCCAGAGCCGTTCGGTCCGGCGGCGGTAGTATCGCAAATTGGTGTACTCTTAATGAAAGTCCGTGTGACAGGGAGTGGCGCTCACGTTCTTGGAGCAAGTCAAGCAGTCAATGCCATCGAAAAAGCATACGTTCTTATTGAAGAACTAAAGAAATATGAACATGAACTTAATTATATTCGACCGAAACACCCATCTTTTGAAAAGTTTGATCATCCTTTAAATGTTAATATAGGCGTTATTCAAGGCGGAGATTGGGCATCCACCGTACCTGCTGATTGTATGTTTGAAGCTCGTATTGGTTTTTACCCGGGTATTGATCCGCAAGATGTAATTAAAGAAATAAATGAACGTTTAATGAAAGTGGCTAACGAAGATCCGTGGTTACGTGAAATGCCACCTGAAATAACCTTTTATGGACATCATGCTTGGGGTGTGGATCTAGATAAAGATCATGCGATGTTCAAATGCTTAGAGAAGGCTCATTCGAAAGTGTTTGAAAGTCAAATGGAATATATTCCCATTACTGCAACGGTAGATACAGCCGCTTACAATATAAATGGAATTCCAGCTACGTGTTACGGTCCTTATGGTGAAAATATCCATGCACCGAATGAGTGGGTGGACCTTCCAAGTGTAAAGGAATGTACAAAAGTATATGCTGCGTATATTTTAGAGTGGTGCGGTATTCGTAACAAAATGGAGGAACAAGAAAGTAAACAATCACTGATCGAAGCATAGTGATTTTATATTTTTATATTATCGGTTTAAAGGTAGAAAGTTACGTTATACAAAAAACCAGAGCCTAATTACGCTCTGGTTTTTGTGTTGTACAATATATGACGTTGGGGAAGAAAAATCACACTACTTTTTGGTAGGGAAATGTGAAGTCACGAACGTTATTTTTATTTTCTAATAGAAAACAAGTGAGTTTCCATGTAGAATAAAAATCGTCGAAAACCATATCCGAGAGAAATCGCTTGTTTAGCCGCTCATGGTTCCAGAAGCTTCACAATTTATAAAAATCGAAACATGTTTTTATTTCAAGTGAAAGCCTGTAAAAACAAAATACAATACAAAACATAAAGAAACACACTCCAATGCAACGTAAGCAGCATTGAAGTGTGTGCAATAAGGCTATTCCCACCCTTTAAGCTGACTGGAACGAAAGATCGACGGCGTCCGAAGATCACTGTAGCGACTTGAATAGAGGAGCTACAGAAGGGGAGACCGTGCCCGCGGAAAGCCTGTCGGATGTAGTGCAAGTCAGCGAAATTAGAGCGCAAGCTTTGCTATTTTCGCTTTACTTAATTAGTAGATATTCCTCAACTTAAAATACATCACCAACGTCATTTGAAAAAAATCCGTTTTTTGTGGTTATTTGAGAAGTTTATTTGATTCGCGAATAAACGCAGGTAAATCATTCGGTGTTCGACTTGTTACGAGCTGATTTTGACAGACAACAACTTCCTTATCGTGCAAATTTGCACCAGCATTTTCTAAATCAACATGAATTGATACATATCCAGTTACGTCACGATCTTTAAGTGATTTAGCTGTAATTAATAACTGTGGACCATGACAAATAGCGAATACTGGTTTTTTAGCGTCCATAAAAGCTTTTGTGAATTTAACAAAACGATCATCTGCTCGCAATGTATCTGGTGAAAAGCCGCCAGGAATAAATAGAGCATCAAAATCATCTGGTTTTACATCCGATATACTTTTATCGATCGTTACTGTTCCGCCCTTTTTACCTTTAACTTCCTTGCCCGCTTCCTTTTCAATAGTTATTACTTCATGTCCTTCCTTTTCAAATGCTTGGGCAGGGTCCGTAAACTCTGAGTCTTCATACAAATTTGTTAGTATGGTTGCAATCTTTGCCATATAATAAGTCACTCCTTTTTAACATTCTAATTCGTACTATACCACATTACTATTTCACTAAAACTTTATAAAAATCCTCTTTTGCTATAGATAATATGGTATAATGATAAAGCGATGAGCTGATTTGCATAAGTCGAAGTATTTCTTCATGTGGATGTGAACACATGCATCTTCGCCGCAAATTTCGTAAAAGGCTAGTTCATTACTAGCCACATAAATGAGAGGGTTTCGTTATCGGTTGTCGATAATTGAAGCCCTCTTTTCTTTTAGCTTTTTATATTTTCTCATCAATTTCTAATTTTAATCAAAGCTTTCTTTAATCTGTGTGGTTTATTATATAAACATACTTACTAAAGACCACGGGTGATATGTTAAGTTGAAAATAATTATTCCGTGGAGAATCAAACCAGGCTTGCGAACAGCATCCGGCCTCCGTTACAGGTAATGGAGTTATCAACAAAGAGGTTTTGGTGTTTTTGTAAATTAGTAAGAATTAATAGGCCGTAAAGAAAGCCTAAACATACTAAATGAGGAGAGAAACAATATGAAAAAAACAGTTACTACTATAATAATAGTAGCAGTACTTATTGCAGCAGGTAGCGCAACATATGGACTCGTTTCTGCTGACCATGTGAAGGAGCCACAATTAAACGAGCAAAACAAGATTGTAGAAGTAGATGAAGTTGATGTTCAAGACCCAAGTACGGTACAAACATATCCTGAAAAAGAGATTTTAGCGGAAAAGGGATATGCAGATTATTCAGTAAACGTAGTAGAGGATAATCCAAATAAACGCATTATTGTTCTACAAGATGAAAACGGAAAAAATCGTGTGAAAAGTATTTATATAAAGAAAACAAATCGTTTAAAAGTAATTGAATTTGATAAAGGTTTAATTTTTAATGAAGTAATTTAATAGTGAAATACATCATCCACTTGATTTATTAGAGTCAAGTGGATGATGTGTTTAATGATTCGTTTCTCTATAAAAATCAAATGTGTCCAAAGCTAATGTGACACCTTGCGAAAATGCGGCACCACCGCCAAGTGCAGCACAAACAGCAATTGTTTCCATTAATTCATCTTCTGTTGCCCCATGTTCGACTGCCCCTTTAGCATGATACATAATACAATACTCATCTTGTGCAAATATACTTATGCCGAGTGCCGTTAGTTGTTTATGCTTTTGGCTAATTGTTCCTTCTTTGAAACATGCTTCCGTAAAGTTAAAATAGCCTTGAACGACATTAGGCAAATGCTTTTGTACTCGACTGCTGCCTTGTTTGTAATCCATAATGGATTGGTCAAAGTAATTTGTTGGCTCGTTTTCACTTGCTTCCATATTAATCACCCCTCTATAAATCGAACTTTCTCGTATAGTATGGCTATAATCAATCAGAGGATTCATGAATATAAAATCACTTTATGACGGTACCAATAAATAGTAAATCGATCCGTTAATTTTATACTTTCGACCGAATAAATCGGAGCATTAACATTATTTTATACTAACTGTACAAAAGCTAATGAATGCTTTCAAGCGTAGGTTAAATCGAGCTAATAAAAAAGCAATAATAAGCAATAATATACATACTGGAAGGAGGAGATGAATTGGAGGAACAAAAACTTCGCGAGCAAATTGAAAGCATCCTCGAACATGATACAGTAGGTCCTATGGCAACTGTTAAAGCTAATAAGCCACATTCCCGATACATGACTTTCTATCATGAAAATTTACAATTGTTTACAGCTACGAGCAAGGAGACCCATAAGGTAGAAGAAATGAAGGATAATCCGTACACGCATATTATCTTAGGATATAACGGAGAGGGATTTGGTGATGCGTATGTGGAGTATGAAGGGAAAGTGTCTGTTAATGATTCTGCGTCTTTAAAAGAAAAGTTATGGAATGAAAGCATGAAGCAATGGTTTAAAGATGCTGACGATCCAAACTATATGATCATAGAGATAACCCCTGTTCTCATACGCCTAATGAATAAAAACACGTATACACCTCAAACGCTCTATATTAGCAAAGAGTAGATTTATAAGTATAAAAAAATGAATTTCTGATTGAGAGGAGAAGTGTGCGCATGCCAAGAAAAAAACCAGTGAGTGATGAACATGCTGTACGTAAAAAACTTTCAAAAAAATACGACCATGAATTAGCGAATGAACCATGGACAGCAACGGAACGGTTCAATAATAAAAAAACGAAAAAGCGCCAATAAAAAATGAACTTGAAGCGAATCGAGGCTATTTGTTCGCCTCGATTCGTTGTGTTCTTTTATTTATGATCAAGGATAAAGGGTAGACACCGATACTTTGAATAATTAAAGATAACAAGACGACTGAAAATCCGATTGAAACAATTGTGTCTGTATTATTTGTTGAAGCTAAGGTTAAAGTTAGCAATAAAAATATGGACATCGTACCTTTAATTCCAGACCAAGAAATGATGAAAGACTGATCTAATGATATGTGATTCCACTTAGAAAACAACTTCATCGTTCCTAAAACAATTAAAAAGCGAATGAATATTGTTGCGAAAAATAGTACGATTACGTAAGCCCAAAGACTATGAACTAAATAGTCAGCTACTTCTATACCAATTAGTAAGAAAAGTAAACTGAGCAATGACGGCTCTATTACACCCCAAAAACCATCTAATTTTTCCCGGTAATGATCCTCCTTATTTACACGACTAAATTCCCAAGAAAGCATAATACCTGAAGTTACGGTTGCAAGTACACCCGAAACACCAAAATGCTCGGCAAGATGAAATCCCCCATACGCAATTACTATACTTAACATAACTTGGTAATCTCTTTTAGAGAAGATATGTACCGCCTTACTTAATAGCCAACCAACGCTTAGTCCGATCGCAATTCCACCAAAAGAGACAAATAAAAATGATTGAATAAAATTAAGCATATGTAACGATTGCCCGTTTACATACATGTCAAAAATAAATGAAAACAATACAATACTCGTACCGTCATTTATCATTGATTCCCCATCAACTATGGCAGCTATATCAGGATTATCGGAAGATTGCTTTAGCACAGATACAACAGATACAGGATCTGTTGGAGTTAAAATTGTTGCCAGCAATAGTGCTCCTAGAAAAGGAATAGTAGTATAAGAAAAATTGAAATAATAAATAAACAATCCTAAAAATAGCATTGTAGCAATAATTCCAATCGTACTTAGAAAACTAATAATACCTGCGTGTTTTTTTAATGATTTTGATGAAAATTGATAGGCAGAAATAAACAATAAACTAGGTAGAAAAACGGAATAAATCATATCTTCGGTTACTTTTATCGTTGCAAAGTAAGGTGTAAATGATAAACCAATACCAATAATAACAAGAATAACAGGTACAGGGAGTTTGTTTTGCTTCATGTCAAGTGTGAAAATAAAGTACCCAATTGTTAGCAGTAATACAATTTGTACAATTGTCATTAGTTCCTCCTTCAAAAAAATAGTTTTATTTATTCTTATACCTTTAAAAAGTGAATTTAAACATGGATCTTCTAAACCGTAGCATTAAACAAGCTCCACATTGCATAAAACCTGGATGCGAAACATACGTGGTTGACGTATAATGATCATAGGAAGTAGTTTTCCAATGTTTTCGGATCGTATTTGTTTGAAGTCTTTCAATATTATAGCAAGTGTTCCCTTTTTAGTTTGCTTTTAATGCATTTATCTATAGGTAGGGAATTTACTATGAAGGAACAGTCCGATTGATTAATGATTTTATAATGCGTGAATTCACATCGCGTTTGATTGATAACGTAATAAAAGACTGCGGTGATAGGTCAAGAGCAGGATAATTAAATATAAAGATATCAAGAAACAAATATGCTAAAAAAGACAACACTAAACTAAGCCAGTGATTAAAAGGAAGTTACTTGGAATGAAAGGCGGCGACTCCGGCGGGAAAAGCATGCGTCTTGATACCCCACAGGAAATGGTTTTCTTCCGAGGAGTCTCAAGCCCTGCTCGCGGAAAGCGTCCGCCTGTAGTGCAAAGTAACGGGCATAACATACCCGATTATTGATATAGAACCATTTAGAAACAATAGGCGGAATAATAATGCCTAAACATAATATACAAGAGGGGGATTTTTATGAAGTTTTTTCATACTGCGGATTGGCATTTAGGTAAACTCGTACAAGGTATGTATATGACAGAGGATCAGCAATATATACTTGAAGAGTTTATTGCTCAGATAAAAAAAGAAAAACCAGACGCTGTAATTATCGCTGGCGATTTATACGACCGGGCAGTTCCACCGACAGAAGCGGTACATTTATTGAATAAAGCGCTAGATACAATAGTTTTACAGCTGGGAATACCCGTATTAGCCATTGCAGGAAACCACGACAGTCCGAGTAGGCTTCATTTTGCTAGCAATATGTTAAAAAAGAATGGATTACATATTACAGGGCAATTGACAAAGGAACTTGATCCAGTTGTTTTACACGATGATTTTGGTGAAGTACATGTCTATCTTATCCCATACTGTGACCCGAGCGTTGTTCGTCATTTGTTTCAGGACGAAACAATTCGAACGCATGATGAAGCAGCTAAAAAAATAGTAGATGAGATTCATAGAAAGAAAGACCCGGAAGCACGACATATTTATGTTGGGCATGCTTTTGCGACTCCTTATGGTGAGGAAGAAGAGAATACGAGTGATTCCGAACGACCGCTATCGATCGGCGGAGCGGAATATGTGAATGCGCGAATTTTTACTGATTTTCATTATACAGCTCTCGGTCATTTACATCGGGCTCATACAGTGTTGCAAGAAACGATTCGTTATGCTGGATCTATTTTAAAATATTCAATATCGGAAGAGCATCATCAAAAAGGGTTTTATATTGTAGAGCTTGATGAAGCAGGTGAAGTAACCGTCGAAAAACGAAATCTAACTCCAAAAAGAGATATGCGCACAATAGAAGCAACGATGGACGAGCTGTTAACGTATCCAACGAGTGATGACTACGTGTTTGTGAGCTTAAAGGACGAAACTCCTATTCTATCACCAATGGAAAAGGTACGCTCCGTTTTTCCAAATGCAATGCATGTTGAACGAAAAAATTACTTTTCCAGTCGTTCATCTAAGCAAGAAACCTACTCAAAAGGTCGGACAAAAATGACTGATTTAGAATTGTTTAAAGCCTTTTACAAAGAAGTGAAAGGGAGAGAAGCTTCTGAGGAAACAGAAGATATATTAAAAGAAGTGCTGGATGACTTACTTAAAGAAGAAAAAGAAACGCATGAAGAAGCAAAAACGACTGTGCCAAACAAATGACACGATTGATGGAGGATGCAAATGAAACCATTAAAATTGAAATTAACGGCATTTGGACCGTATAAAAATACGGAGATAATCGATTTTACAACGCTAAAAGCAAATCGTCTTTTTGTCATCTCTGGGAATACAGGTGCAGGAAAAACAACAATCTTTGATGGGATTTGTTTTGCATTGTACGGCTCGGCCAGTGGACAGGATCGAGAAAATTATTCAATGCTCCGTAGTGATTTTGCGGACGATGATGTTCATACGGCGGTTGAATTGACATTCGATATACATGGCAAACAGTATCGTATTTTCCGACAGCTGGCACATGTGAAGAAAGGCAATAAAAATAAAACCGGCGATCGCTATGAATTTGTTGAATTCGTGGATGGGATAGAAAAGCCATGTGTCGATCGTCCAATTGTATCCGAGATTAATAAAAAAATAGAATCGTTAATCGGATTGACCCAAGATCAATTTAAACAAATAGTGATGCTGCCACAAGGCGAGTTTCGTAAACTTTTAACTTCACAAACCGAAAATAAGGAAGCTATTTTACGTCGTTTGTTTAGAACGGAATCGTATCAACAAATTGGAGGACGATTAAAGGAAAGAAAAGATGAGCTAAATAATCAATTTAAACGCGAGCAGCAATTACTTGATACGAATGTGCAAAGTATTCAAGCTACATTACCAGTCAGGGAGCAATCTACATTATTTCAAGTATTGAAAAAAGAACATTTTAATATGAACCAACTGCTTGATGGTTTAGATGAAGAAATCGTTTTTTATGAAAATAAAATAATAATAGATGAAAAGGCATATGAAGCTGCTTATAATAAGCATGACAAAAGTGCGAATGTTTATTTTGAACAGAAAATAATTAATGAACGGTTTGAGGAGCTAGAAGATAAACAACGAAAGCAAAAAGAGTTGGAACAACAATTACCCGCTTTTAATGAAAAAGAACGATTGCTAAAACGTGCAGAAAAAGCAAATGAGCTTTTTCCATACGAAAGCCAACTCCAAGTAATGCGACAGGAAGAGAAAGCAAAAGCAGTAGCGTATGCCCAAGCTCAAAAGGATAGAACAAAGGCAATCGAACAACATACACAAGCGAAGCAGACGTTTGATCGAGAAGCGAATAGACAGGGCGAAAGAGATGCAGCAGCACAACATGTAACTCGCTTGCGAGAATTTTTACCAGCTGTAAAAGAAATTGATGAAAAAAACAGTCAGTTAGAAAAGCTTCGGAAAGATGTACGAGCAAGTTATCATAAGCTGGAAGAGCAAAAAAAGTACGTATCAAAAATAGAAGCAAAACGCCAAGAAGAAGAGAACGAAATAAAAAGGATTGAAAAAGAGATCGAGCGGTATCCAGAAGAAAAGGAAAAATTACTCCTCATGAGAGAACAAGCAACCGCTTTAAAGCGATATTTGGAAGAGAAACAAAATGAACGTGTATTAACGAAAGAAGTGCAAACGAAGCAAGCATCCTTTGAAAAAATGAAGACAGCATATAAAGAGGTAGAAAAAACTTGGTTACACAACCAAGCGGCAATACTTGCTTCTCATCTCCACGATGGTGATGCTTGCCCTGTATGCGGAAGTGAAAACCACCCAAATAAAGCCCGGGAGGAAAATCTCGTAACAACAGAACAGCTTGAGAAGATGAAGCAGAAGTTTGAAAGCGAAGAATCGGCGTATCGAGAAGTCTCAGATAGGGATAAGTTGAACAAATCGCGCTTACAAGAATTCAAAGAGGCACTGCAGCAATACGGTATCCAGGATAGTGAAGCAGAACAAGAAATGGAACGCCTCGTAAATGAAGGAAAGCAATTAAAAGTAGAAGTAGCTAATATGGAGGCAAACAGAAAAAGACTAACAAAACTAAAAGATGCACACGAGCAATTAGTAAGCGAGCATAAACGGTTGGAAGAAGAATATAAAGAAATACAAGAAACATATGTAAATCAGAAGTCAAATTATGACACAAATTGTGCTGTGCAAAAGGAAAGAGTACGCGCTATCCCTGAAAATGCTCGTTCCTTATCTGCGCTTGAGCAACAAATTACAGAAGCAGAAACAAAGAAAACGCAGCTTTTGAACGCATGGGAAATGGCACAGAGAAATTTTCAGCAGGCACAGGAAGCAGAAACGAGAGCAAATGCGAATTCCAAACATGCAAAACAGCAATGGGACGAAGCAAAAAGAAAGTGCAGTGAATTAGAAACACATTTTTTTGCTATGCTTAAAGAGTCTGACTTTCCATCAGAGAGTAAGTATGAAGAAGCAAAAATGTCTTCAGCTGATCGACAGAGCTTGAAGGAAAAAATAAATAACTTCAAACAAAATGTTTCTACAATACACCACCAAGTCAAAGAACTGCAAGACGCGTTAAAAGATAAACAAAAAAAAGACCTTACAGAGATTCACGCCCAATTGCAACACTTGAAGCAAGCGTATGAGCAAGCACTTAAAATATTTAATTTATCAAAAGATTACCTCAAGGAAGCGCATTCGATAAAAGAAAAAATTGAAAATACGTATCAAAAGGTAAGAAGGCAAGAAGAAAAGCTGGTACTCCTTACTGATTTATATGATGTAATTAGAGGACAAAACAGTCAAAAGATTTCTTTTGAACGGTATTTGCAAATGGAATATTTGGAGCAAATAATTGATGCGGCAAACCATAGATTGAAACGGTTATCGAATGGGCAGTTTTTATTAATGCGCAGCGATCGTCAAGAAACACATGGGCGTCAAAGTGGACTTGCCCTAGATGTGTATGATGCGTATACAGGACAAACACGTGATGTAAAATCACTCTCAGGAGGGGAGAAGTTTAACGCAAGCCTTAGTTTAGCTTTAGGGATGTCTGATGTAATTCAGTCCTTTCAAGGCAATATTGCAATTGATACGATGTTTATTGATGAAGGATTTGGTTCTCTTGATGAAGAGTCATTATATAAAGCAATTGATACGTTAATTGAACTCCAACGTTCTGGACGAACGATCGGCGTGATTTCGCATGTGAAGGAGCTAAAAGCAATGTTCCCAGCTATACTAGAAGTAACTAAAACGAATGAAGGCAGCAGCAAAACAAAATTTATTATCCAATAACGTATCGACGGAGCAGAGTAATATTTGATGAAAAATTTCGCGGAAATTTTACAGAAATCAATAAGAAAAGATAACGTACAAAAATAGTAAAAGCAGATAACAAAAATATATGATAAGCTAAGTGCTAACAGAGGAATCGAGAAAGGGAGATGCAGCATGATAAAGGCAATAATTTTTGATTTAGATGATACTTTATTATGGGATGAACGAAGTGTTCAAGAAGCTTTTAAAAAAACGTGTGAAATTGCAAACAAAAAGTATAACGTTGATCCTGAATTATTGGAAGAAAAGGTTCGCCAGCAGGCACGCAAGTTGTATGCAACGTACGAAACATACGATTTCACAAAAAACATTGGTATAAATCCGTTTGAAGGTCTGTGGGGAGATTTTGATGACGCTGGAGAGTCGTTTCAAAAAATGAAGGAAATCGTTCCGCACTACCGCACCAATGCATGGACAAGAGGATTAAAAGAGGTTGGCATTGAAGATGAAGCATTTGGGTATGAGCTGGCAGAAACATTTCCAGTAAAACGAAAAGAGAGTGTTTTTGTCTATGAGGAAACGTTTACCGTGCTTGATCAGTTAAAAGGAAAGTACAAATTAGCACTGTTGACGAACGGGTCGCCAAGCTTACAACAAACAAAGCTGGAAATTACACCTGAGCTCGTACCATATTTTGATCCTATAATTATTTCAGGGAATTTTGGTAGCGGCAAACCAGACCCTGCAATCTTTACTCATGCGCTTGAAGAGCTAGATGTACGTGCAAACGAAGCAATAATGGTCGGAGATAATCTAATGACGGATATTTTAGGCGCCTCAAAGGTTGAAATTGCGTCCGTTTGGATTAACCATCATGATAAGGTAAGTGATAAGGTAAAACCAACGTATGAAATTACACGTTTAAAAGAAGTGCTTCCTCTTGTAAATGATTTAAGTAAATAATAGTGACGTACAATGATTGATATAACATATAAAGTAAATTTAAAACAGAGAAAAGCAGTTTGATAGTAGCGGCATACTATGGTTCTTTGTCAAATCACGTTGGTGATGTAATTTAAGTCGAGGAAAACGTACTAATGAAGTAGAACGATAACATCAGCTTGCGCTCTAATTTCGCTCATTTACACTACAGCTGACAGGCTTTTCGTGAGTACGGCCTCAGCTTCTGTAGCTCGTTAGTGAAAGAATATCCTTCACATTTGCCTATCAAAAAGTAATGTGATTTTTCTTCACTATCGTCATATATTGTACAACCCATACTAGTGAGCCAATTTCATAATAGCCATTTTTAAAAAAACACAAAGGAACAGAATTTTAAAATCGATTTAAAAATTTAAATCGAGATTGGTGTCTGCGTCCCATCCGGATCCACTCCGCTTTCCGTAGGCAACGCCTCAACTAATTTTAAAAGGTTGCCCTAAAACTTTTAAAATGGATTTTCGGCTGTTGCTATTCCTGCAGGAGTCTGCGTGGATCCGGATTCCACACAGACGAGTTGGTGTTGCTATGCTTGGTTGAATGCTGCATGAATTCAATCAACTGCTAATTTAGATGCATTGTACATTAAGGTGACGATACCAAAATGAATTTTTGCTCGTTTACCTGGTCTGTAACGAACTTTGTTTAATTGAAAAGAGCTCTTTAAGATACGCATTAATTCGTTCGGCTGTACGTCGATTATAGATAATTTCCCAAGCTTTTGATCCCCGAGCTGGAACTATGAAATTCATTCTATTAGCAAAATAATTAAAAGAAGTCAAACCGTCCATCGCTTAAATGGTGGACTGTTTGACTTCTTATACATCTTAACAGGTATGTTCTAAACTCTACTCCGTTTTATCTCGTTCAGCTACAGATTTGTCTTTCGGAGCGACCCAAAAGACAAACAGAATTGCTAAAATCAGGACAATAAAAGGTGCAAAAAACATAATAAACTCATTCATATATATGTCACCCTTCCATTAATAATGATCCGATTTTCCTTTTACATAATCCTTATTGAACAAAAACAGACGTAATAAAAGGTAAAGTGAAGGTAATAATAATGCTAAGCCGGCTATAAATGCTACAATAAGTGAAATGGCCATCGCCTCATTTGTAAAGCTATCGTAAAGTGTTAAGTGCGGGTAAAGCAAGTATGGGTAGTGAGATAACCCATAGCCGTAAAAGGCAAATGCAAACTGCCCGACTAACAAGCCAAATGCAAGTCCATAGTTTGACTTTTTCCATAGTAACCAAACAGTACCGACAAATAACAAGAAAGATAAACCAAACACCCACCATAAATCAAGCATTCGATTGAAATGTTCTTCATTGTGAAAGCTTAATTCATAGATTATTCCCCCAGCAGTAATAATAGTTGGCAAAGACCATATTAAAGCATATTTACGCATTAGATTTGTAGCAGGTACATCGTTTGCTTTATTCGCATACCAAGTGAGAAACACTGCTGATATATACAGCACTGCTACAACACTTAAAAATACGATGCTCCAAGTTAACGGACTTGTAAACAAAGCCCAGTAGTCGAGTACAGGCTGATTATTTTCAATTGAGACGAAGCCACCTTCTGATATCGTTAAAACTATAGATAAGGAGGCTGGTAGGAATAAACCAGATAGTCCATACATAAAGGAATAGCCTTTATGCCCTCTTGAACCATACGTTTCAAAGGCATAATAGGAACCACGAACAGCAAGTAATAGAATCGCGATACTGACAGGCACGAGCAAGGTCGTACCGTAGTAAAAGGCCGTTTTAGGAAAAAAGCCAACAATCCCAACAAAGAAGAACACAAGAAAAACATTTGTAACTTCCCAGACCGGCGAAAGGTATCTTTGAATAATTTTGGTTAATATGTGCTCTTTATCCGTAATTAAATTGTACGCATTGAAAAAGCCAGCACCAAAGTCAATTGAACCAATAATGACGTATCCAAACAGAAATGTCCACAGTACCATAATTCCGATAATTTCTAAATCGAGCGTCATATTAAACCCCACCTTTTTCCGCATGACGTTCTTCGAGCTCTCGTTCTACTGGATTTCTTTTGAACATGCGGCGTAGGACAACAACAGAGCCTATACCAAGCACAACATATAATCCAGCAAATAAAACGAGCATCAAATCGACTTGGTTACTTGAAGTGGCCGCATCGGCTGTTTTCATAATACCCCGAAGAACCCATGGCTGACGACCAACCTCAGCCATCCACCAACCAGCTTCAATTGCAATAATGGATAAAGGTCCACCTAATACAATTAACCAGCGGAACCAACGACTTTGAACAAACGCCCAAGACTTTTTAACGCCTAACCAGAAAACACCCGCCAAGAATATCATCCACATTCCGATAAATACCATTAGGTTAAATAAATAGTGAATAGATAGAGGAGGAATTTCATCCTCTGGGAACTGATCCAGTCCAATAACTTCAGCTGTTGGATCATTGTGCGCTAATATACTTAATGCATACGGTATTTCAAGTGCATATTTTGTTTCACCGTCTTTTAAAATCCCAAAAAGAATGAGTGGTGCAGCTTCCTCTGTTTCAAAATGCCATTCCGCAGCCGCCAATTTTTCCGGTTGGTATTCAGCTAAATATTTACCAGAAAAATCTCCGATAAGGGCAGCAGCAATGGAGAAAATTAATCCGACTTTCATTGTTAAGTATAGAGCTTTTTTATGATAGACGTGATTCGAGCCTTTTAACAAACGAAAAGCGGCAATGGATGCTAATATAAATGCAGAAGTCATAAAAGCAGTCGCCACAACGTGGGCTACTTTCGTCGGCATGGCCGGATTAAACATAGCAAGGATTGGGTTAACGTTGACAAGTTGACCGTTTACAATATCGAAGCCTTGTGGCGCGTTCATAAAAGCATTAACCATAGTAATAAATACGGCTGAAAACGCAGCACCAAGTGCAACAGGAATCAATAGAAGCATATGCTTTTTTTGATTTTCAAATCGATCCCACGTATATAAATAAATTCCTAAGAAGATTGCTTCAAAGAAGAATGCAAATGTTTCCATAAAAAGCGGTAATGCAATGACGTTTCCGGCTAATTCCATAAAATTAGGCCATAAGAGCGATAATTGCAACCCAATTGCAGTTCCAGTTACAACACCAACAGCAACGGTAATTACAAATCCACGCGTCCAACGTCTAGCAAGCAAGATATAATGCTCATCATTCTTTTTGATACCTACCCACTGAGCAAGCATGATCATGAGTGGAACCCCTACACCAATTGTTGCGTATATAATATGAAAAGATAAAGTTAACTCGGTTAAAACCCGACTAAGAAATACAGAATCAGCATCGAACATATATAAAGCCTCCTTTTTTATCCGCCAAAAACCCGCCCAAGAATGGACAGTAACATAATAATTGCAACACTAAAGGCTAGCCACATTAAGATTTTGTCATGTTTTTTATACATGTTATACACCCCACTTCTTATACTTTACCCGATATTCAGCAAGTTTATTGCACTGATTTTGTCAATTTGCCTACAGTATGATGATCAAAATGTGACAGTTTTAACAAACTCAAATTCAGCTGATATGCAGTCTTTTTAAGTATTTAAAGATTAATGCATCGCGATTAATTCATTTAATTAAATAATTTGGCTAGTATAATTTTTTTATAAAATGTTGAAAATTCCCCTTTTTTCGTTTAATATAAAATCGATCAGACGGGGAAAGATTAGTTGTTGTTTAAAATTGCAAAATTATTTTAAAAACAATCATAACACTGGAGGGCAATTAATTGTGGCAAAAATATTAGTAACAGATGATGCAGCTTTTATGCGAATGCAACTAAAAGATATATTAACAAAATTAGGGCATGAAGTTGTTGCAGAAGCAGCGAATGGTATAGAGGCTATTGATAAATTTAAAGAAACTACACCAGACTTAATAACGATGGATATAACGATGCCTGAAATGAATGGTGTAGAGGCAGTAAAAGAGATCAAAAAACTAAATACCGATGTGAAAATTATAATGTGCTCCGCAATGGGTCAGCAGGGAATGGTCGTAGATGCAATTCAGGCGGGAGCAATGGATTTTATTGTAAAGCCTTTTACGGAAGATCGAATTAAGGAAGCATTAGATAAAGCATTATAAACAAAGGGCCCTGAACGATTTACAAAATGTGTAAACTCCTTCAAGGCCCGATTTATTTTTAAAGCGACAGTCAATTCGAAAAAAAACTTAATAATAATTGGATTTCGTATTAAACAATTCGCTATTTAATGGCATTAAGAAAAAAATTAACTTATTTCTCTTTCCATACCTCTTTATTGATTAATGTTGGAGGCATTTCACCTTTAAGTCCAGCTTCAAGGTTTTTGGCAGCTAGTTTCGACATTGCTAGCTCGGTTTCAAACGTCGAGGATCCTATATGTGGTAACGTGACAACATTTTTCATATCTAATAAAGGGTTATCGTGATTGACAGGCTCCTGTTCAAATACATCTAGCCCAGCAGCGGCGATCTCCCCATTTCGTAAAGCTTCAATAAGATCTTTTTCAACAATCGTTTTACCACGAGAGCCATTGATGAAAATGGCATTCTCCTTCATTTTTTCAAATTCTCTTCTCCCAATCATGCCTTCCGTTTCTTTTGTCAAAGGTGTAATTAAGACAATGAAGTCAGCCTTGCTTAATAGGTTATCTAAAGAACAATACGTCGCATTATACTTTTCCTCTGCATCCTTTTTTCGGCTGCGGCTATGATATAAAATATCCATATTAAATCCATGGTTTGCTCTTTGGGCAATTGCTTGGCCAATCCGACCCATTCCAATTATTCCTAGCGTTTTATGGTGAACATCAACCCCGAAATGCTCAGGCTCAAGTGCTTCAGTCCATTTGCGACTTTTAACGAAATGATCCAATTCAGGAATTCTGCGTGCTGCTGATAATAATATTCCAAAAATTGTATCAGCCACTGTATCGGTTAACACATCTGGTGTATTTGTAGCCATAATGTTGCGCTTTGTCAACGCATCGATGTCTAAATTGTTGTATCCAACCGATACATTGCTGACAACCTTCAAATGAGGTGCTTTCTCTAATAATTCTTCATCAACTTCAAGCTCTAAACCAATAATACCTTCTGATTCACTCAAGTGAGCAAGAAAATCAGTATCCGTTTTGGGATCTATGTTTTTAAAAAATTTCACATCATATTTTTCTTGAAGCTCGTTTAGTACGGGTGTTTCAACACGATTATAAGCTATTATTTTCTTTTTCAACCTTTTTCCCCCTAGTAATATTTATGAGCAATTATTTCTAAAATATCGATAAATTGAACTGAAGTCAATTTATAAATTTCGAATATTTAAAATAGCCAATTGACAATTTCTTTGACAAAAACTATACTTGAATATAAATCTCAATGTCGACAATCGGCGTTGGGTCTTTTGGGAGAGGAAGAAAATAAATGGATAGACCCATATTACAAGAACCACTTGGGGAATTAATCGCCGAGCAATTACGAAGGAAAATATGGAATAGAGAACTTACCTTCGGTGAACGATTGCTTGAAAGTGAATTGTCTGAAGAATATGATGTAAGCCGAAGTACAATACGAGAAGCATTAAAAATATTAGAATATGAAGAAATGGTTATTAGCAAAGCGCGTAAAGGGACATATGTTGCGCCATTTTCTGAAAAAGATTGGAAGGAAATTATTGAATTACGTACTTTAATTGAAGCACATGCATTTGTAAAAGCAGTGCCTCAGTTGAATGAGGAACATTTCAAAAATATAATACATGTAGTTGATCAAATGAAAGAGCATTCGAATGATAAGAATTGGAATAAATTATTTGATCTAGATATGCAGTTTCATAGTTATATTGTTAATTTATCTGGGAACTCTCGAATAATTAAAATTTATAATTCCATTCAAGTCCA
>NZ_JBPYCS010000019.1:0-50753 GCF_051846935.1 Virgibacillus sp. W0430 | reverse complement strand
AAAAAGGATACTTATTTTTCGCCTATCCGAAAAAAGGAAATAAACGATATGATACACACATTCATCGAGATGCTATTTTTCCAGCGTTGAAAGTCGATGAAGATGGTTATGTACTTAACAGTGATATAAAATTCTCGCGAATGGTTCGCATGGATGATGTTTATACTGTTGTAGGATTAAAACGTGAAAAAAAGAAGGTGAGAAAAACAGCTGCAGCTAGTCAATGTGTAGCGGATTATGAGGATAATGTAAAAGATATAAAAGCTCTATTAGCAGACCATCCAAATGAGTTGGCGTTCTATGAGAAACTTACACCAGGTTATCAAAGAGATTGGGCTCGTCAAATTTTTTCAGCTAAGCAACAGAAGACACGAGATAAGCGGAAGGCGCAAATGGTTGAAATACTGTCCCAAGGCTATAAGTCTGTTGATCTATTTCGACAAGGGAAGAAATAAGCATGCACTAATGAACATAAATGTATAATTTTGCAAGAACATAGTACAATGAGTAGGATGTAAAAAGTGGATAATCAACCGGCAGTTTTTAAAAAAGATAGGAGGAAATTATATGGGAAGATTGATACATTTTGAAATTCATGTAGATAATATGGAACGGGCGAAGAATTTTTATGGGGAAGTATTCGGTTGGACCTTTCAAGACTGGAGTGATTATGCAGGAATGCCTTATTGGGGGGCAGTAACTGGTGAAGATAACGAGCCTGGAATTAATGGAGCATTGATGCAACGGAAAGGATCTTCTCCACAACCGAATCAAGCTTTAAATGGGTATGCTTGTACAATAGGTGTAGAGGATTATGATACTACTGAAGCAAAAATTCTAGAAAGTGGCGGTAACGTAGCCTTAGCTAAACATGCACTTCCAGGTATGGCTTGGCAAGGGTATTATACTGACACAGAAGGAAATATATTCGGTATTCATCAACCAGATGAGCATGCAAAGTAGTTAATTCCTTTAATACCTAACGAGTTGGCTTAGTGAAAAAAGAGGAACAAGTTTCCTTTAGCCTAAAACGAATAGAAAACACCCCAAGAATTAGATGTTTCAGTCTAACTCAAGGGGTGACATCAATAGAAGCTATAGCGAGAGGTGTTTCTCATTAAATGTTTAAAATCGCGTTTAGTTTTCCGCAACTTTTAAATCTGTTATTAGAAATTCATCATCCGTACGTTCTACGGTATAGACGTTTTTAAATTCTTTATTTGTTTCATCCCCCGTATTCCAATCGTAAATAGAAAATGCTTCATAAACAGTTACTTTGTACGTATCTTCGTCCACTTTATTCATGTCAATAATTTCATAATTTAATAAATCTTCGGATATATCCCTTTAGTATAAATCTTTAACAAATGCTGCTTGTTCTTTATAAAAATCACTTGTTGGGGAAATATAAGCTGTGATATAGTCACTATCTCCTGAATTTACAGCATCGCTAAAGCCGGACAAATACCAGCTTATTATATCATCCACTTTTTCTCGATCGGCAGCTTCTTGTGCTTCTGCAACATATTCATCTGCTTCTGCGCGTGAAGATGTGTATAAGTAAACGGAATCACTATATGTATCAAGAAATAACGTATCCTCATCTTCTCTCGTAATTTCTACATAATCCTCATATTCGTCGTTGTATGCAGTAAGCATCTCTTTGTCTGCATATTCTATTTCTAGCTTTAGTCTATTTCGCTCAGAAAGAAAGTTGACTGTCCCATCTGATTTGAACTCAATAAAATTATTATCTTCCGATCTCCATACGCCAGCAATATCATTAAAGTCGAGCTCATTATTAAATACAAGCTCATTATGATAATACACATTATGATAGTTACTTAAATCGTCATGAACTACTTTTGCGTCTTGCATGTCTTTCATCATATATAATGTATCTTCACTCGTAGAATAAATAAGGCTTCCGTAGACATAGCTATATGCTTCAACATTGCTTGTTATTTTTTCATTGCCTACAAACAATTCATCATTATTGTTTTGATAAATGATTTTACCGTCCTCTGAAATCGTATAGCTTAATGCATCGGTAGCAATCTTTTTATTTTCTCCGTTGGAATTTAATGTGTATACATTACTTTCGCTATCTTCATAGAAAAGTCCGTGGTCCTCTACAAATTGAAAAAGATAGACATCGCTTGCAAGTTTCGTAGCTGAATCTTCATCTGCTTTTTTTCGGAAAAGATTATCGTCGGAGTTAACGAAATAATAATTGCCGTTATCGTACCAATAATCGCGGACGTCTGACGTAATTTTACTTGTAGGCATGTCATCTTTAAGCTCTGTTTTATACAATGTATATGTATCCGAATCAGATCCAATATAAATTAAGGCATTATCTACTAATTGAACAGAATTCATTATAATCGAATCCGAAGATATTTTTTTCGCTTCTTCGTCTTTTCCATTACGATAAAATAAAAAGTAATCATCATTCAAATAAGCTAGGTCGCCGTCTTTGCTAAAAATTATAAAAGATTCCGTGTTTGTCGCAATTTCTTCTTCCGTTCTTTTCTCTATATTGTACTTGCGAAAATACCCATCATAGTTCACATAATATAAGTCATTGTTTATAAGCTCATATTGGTATACATTGGACGCGATTTTTTCTACATCGGCATCCTTTTTTATAATGTATAAATCATTGTCCTCGTTCTCGTATGTAATTATTCCGTTGTCGTAGCTACTCGTGTCGTAGAAGTATACATTCTCTGCAAGCTTTACTTTGTCACTGCCTGACTCGTATTCATATAAAGTATTTTCGTTATCGAGAAATAACACTTTATTGTCCTTGTTTAAATACGAAAAGTTAAACTCTTTTACATCTGTAGAAATTTTATCCATTTTGTCATCGCCGAGCGTTTGAATCGATAGATCTCCTACACTGATGCTATCATCGTTTTGGTAATTTTCCTTGGCTTCACCTGTTTTTCAGCGCCAAGTTGTTTGCCGGTTCCTGTACAGCCTGTTAATAAAGCTATTAAAACGATTCCAATGATAAGTAAATCACGCTGTCTACACTTCAAAACTCTCATCCTTTTCTAAAAGTATGCAACTATTTTACCATATGAAGGAAGGAGATTTAATAAGATCGGACTAGAATTTTAAATTTATTTTAAGGGGAATTCAAATAGATGGAGAAAGCTTTTGATTAAATAAACGTTCGTGGTTTAAAAATAAAACGCACGAACGCTTGGAGTTATTCAGGCTAGGGACGGCTATTCCTTGTACTTACGCGCCAATAATTATTTGCAGCCGCAACGGTTTGATAATGGATGGCGATCACTTGAGAAGCAGCTATTAGATTATCGGCGTTTCGAGAATATTTCGGGCGCAATTTTTTTCGTACACGTTCGGAAGGCTGTGTATATGCGATCCCTTTTTGGGCGAGCTTAATCGCCAGTTCATATCCTTCTTGCGGTGTTGCAGTTTTAAGACTTTTGATCCATTTTTCCACAAAATCCATCTCCTTAGTTATATGTTAAAATAGTATATAACCCATTCAGTAAAATGGTTCATTGTGTGTAGCTGGGAAGTGAAAAAGAATGAAAAAGCAAATTACAGTATTGATTATTTCTTTCATATTATTAGCAGGTTCATTGATTCCCACATTTCAAATGGTTCGAGAAGTTTGGATTGATACCATTATTTCGTCACGTTATGATATCCATCATGCGTATGAAGAACAAGGCTTTGAAGATATTATTGATGTACAAGAAATAAAGATTAATAGTAAACATATAAAGATTTTAGAAGAAGAAACAGGTCAAAAAGCTCCATTAACCTATTGGGATAAAGAGGCAAACGTTCCCCCTGGGGATATAGTTCGCATTCATTTGTTAGTAAATAACAAGGAGATTTCGAGTTCGGATGAAATATGGCTTTCGAATCGAAGTAGAGGGAGCAGATATTTTTCTTGGTTGGATGTGTTAACGGTTACCGATCGTATAACGGGGAGTGAACAAATTAAAATTGTTCAAAGGCTGACAAGGGATGATGCGGCGATGGAGGATCGAAAATGGAAGATAATTACGATTTCATCGTCAGGTAATACGATAAAAGAAGACGTCGTTACTTATAATGAAAGAAGTGAAAATAAATTAGGTGTAAAGCTGATAAACTTTTCTGGAACTGCTTTAATGGCAATGGGGTACTACTCGGATATAATGAAGGGGTATCCAAGTTTCGTTTTTCCATTTATCTATCCGATCTTCATAAATGCAGTTGGTTTTTTGTTGTTCTTCATAGCGTTAAGCTCATTTATAGTGAAGCGTGAATCGTTAAGAGGGTTTTCGACTTTTTAATTTTTTGCAATCTTGTATAGTATAATTTTATATTCATGAATGAATTTCATTAATGAATTTCATTAATGCGTATTTTAAAAGAGTTCTTTCAATTAAACAATGTTCGTTCCAGAACAGGTAAACGAGCAAAAATTCATTTTGATATAGTCACCTTAATGTACAATGCATCTAAATTAGCAGTTGATCGAATTAATACAGCATTCAACCAAGAAACACGGGCTGCATAGCAACACCAACTCGTCTGTGTGGAATCTGGATCCACGCAGACTCCTGCAGGAAAAGCAACAGCCGAAAATCCATTTTAAAAGTTTTGTGGCAACCTTTTAAAATTAGTTGAGGCGTTGCCTGTGGAAAGCGGAGTGGATCCGGATGGAACATGGCAGACACCAATCTCGCTTTAAATTTTTAAGTGGATTTTAAAATTCTGTTCTTTTGTGATTTTTTTAAAATGGCAATTATGAAATCGAATCTCATATTAAAGCGATTCAACCGTTCAAATTAATTGAACGGTTGAATCGCTTTTTTAATAGTTATGAATAAAAGTAACATGCTTATGTGGGTAGTTAGAAAGCGTTGGATCGAATTGAGAGTCACATTTTTATTATAATATCCTACTAATTGATTGACATTCTCATTGATAATGATTATCATTGATAATGCAACGAGTGAGATACTAAATAATTGTAATCCGCTACCAGTGGGATATTAGTAATCTACGAAGCTTACATACAATACATGTTGGAGATAGTTATGAAAAAAAGATATTTAATTGTATTACTCATATTCCTCTCATTCATATCTTTATTTGTTGGGGTCAGCAATATAACCCCGTTTGATTTGTTTGATTTCCAATCAGAAGAGACGCAAATATTTCTTATTAGCAGAATACCGAGGTTACTGTCAATTCTTTTTGCTGGTGCAGCAATGAGTATAGCTGGTTTAATTATGCAGCAGCTAAGCAGAAATAAATTTGTTTCACCTACGACAGCAGGGACACTTGATGCAACGAGACTCGGAATACTTGTATCGATGCTCATGTTTACGAACGCGTCTATTCTTGAAAAAATGGTTGTGTCTTTTGTATTTGCGCTTGCCGGCACGTTTTTGTTTATGCAATTGCTCGACCGTATCAAGTTTAAAGATGCAGTATTCATCCCTCTAATAGGCTTAATGTTTGGTAATATTCTGTCATCAATAACAACCTTTTTTGCGTATCGAGCAGATATTATTCAAAATATGGCTGCATGGCTGCAAGGTGATTTTTCTTTAATTATGAAGGAACGTTATGAGTTACTTTACATAACTATTCCGGTTTTGTTTATTTCTTACTTGTATGCGAATCGATTTACAGTTGCAGGTATGGGGGAGGATTTCTCTAAAAACTTAGGAATCTCATATAAGCGGATATTAAATATCGGACTTGTGCTCGTTGCCCTTCTGACTGTCACAGTAGTGTTGACTGTAGGAATGATTCCATTTTTAGGGTTAATTATCCCGAACATCATCTCCATATTTAAAGGGGATCACTTGCAGAAAACTTTGCCACATACCGCATTGTTAGGTGCTATCTTTCTTTTGATCTGTGATATTTTAGGAAGAATCATTATTTTTCCGTATGAAATTTCTATTAGCTTAATGGTTGGGGTAATCGGTGGCGCTATCTTCCTATACTTGTTGTTTAGGAGGAAGCAATATGCGTAGTAACTCAGGTAAATTGAAAATGATTTATTCATTAGCTGCGCTCGCATGTGTAATCTATTTGCTTCATGATTTAAATGGAAGCTTTGATTATGCATTACCAAGACGGCTAATAAAAGTAATTGCAATGATACTAACAGGAATTTCTATAGCATTTGCAACCGTTGTTTTTCAGACGATTGCTCACAATAAAATTTTAACACCAAGTATTATGGGGCTTGATTCACTTTATTTACTACTGCAAACAACGATTATATTCTTTTTGGGTTCTACGCATGTCGTTGTTATGGATAAAAAGATAAATTTCTTTATATGTGTTGGTGCAATGATTCTCTTTGCCTTTTTATTGTATAACGCGCTTATGAAGAACGGAAAATATCCCGTTTACTTTCTATTGCTTGTAGGAATCATCTTAGGAACCTTCTTTTCTAGTATTTCAACGTTTTTACAAGTACTGATCGATCCGAATGAATTTTTAAGTGTGCAGGATCGGATGTTTGCAAGCTTTAATAATGTGAATGCGGATTTAGTTTGGATTGCCTTCGGATTAATTATTGTCGTATTTGCAATCGGTTGGAGATATATTCGTTATTTAGATGTTATTTCCCTAGGCCGTGAAAATGCGATTAATTTAGGCATACCATATGACTCTACTGTTAAAAAGATGCTAATACTTGTTGCAGTGTTTATCGCTATAGCTACTGCATTAGTAGGACCAATTACTTTTTTTGGACTTATCGTAGCAAATTTAGCGTATCAATTTTTTAATACGTATAAGCATTCCATCCTTATTACAGGTGCAATTGGTATCGGTATTATCGCATTAGTAGGCGGACAGTGGGTAGTTGAACGAATCTTTACGTTTTCGACGACATTAAGTGTAATTATTAATTTTTTCGGAGGCGTATACTTTATATATTTATTGCTTAAGGAGAGTCGATCAAATTGATTCAGATTCGTACATTATCGAAGTTTTACGGTAAGAAGTCCGTTGTTAAAGACGTAACGGTAAACATACATCGTGGAAAAATAACGTCTTTTATCGGACCAAACGGTGCAGGGAAGTCGACCCTTCTTTCTATGGTAAGCCGATTGATTGAAGCAGATACCGGAGAGGTTTTAGTCGATAATAAACAGGCAAAGGATTTTAAGTCGAATGATTTTTCAAGACGCGTATCGATTTTAAAGCAATCCAATTTTATGAACGTTCGCTTAACCGTACGTGAGCTTGTAGGGTTTGGCAGGTTTCCTTATTCAAAAGGGCGACTAAACGAAGATGATGAACAAATGATCGACAAAGCAATTGACTATATGGGATTAAACGATTTGCAAACAAATTATTTAGATGAGCTATCAGGCGGACAACGCCAACGTGCATTTGTAGCAATGGTAATTGCCCAAGATACAGAGTACATTTTACTTGATGAGCCTTTGAATAATTTAGATATGAAGCACTCTGTACAAATTATGAAAATCCTTCGACGTCTCGTTGATGAATTAGGAAAGACAGTTGTTATCGTTTTGCACGATATTAATTTTGCTTCCGTTTATTCCGATCGTATTGTTGCGTTAAAGGACGGAAAAGTAGTGAAGGATGGTCCGACAAGCGAGATTATTCAATCGGATTCGTTAAAAGAAATATACGATATGGATATTGCAATACGGAATGTTGATAATTGTAGAATTTGTGTTTATTTCAATTCGTAATAAAAGTGCGTGTGAGAAGACTCGTAGTTTTATTCTTAGATGAATAAATTATATTGCACAAAAAACTTAAAAAAATGTAAATCACAAGAGATTTTTTAATTTTTGTGATTCAAAAAAGAGAGGATTATACCTAATGAAAAAATGGTCATTATTTATACTACTATTTGCTTTTATTGTTGTTGTTTCTGCGTGTGGTTCAAATGGAGATGCGAACGAAGAAGATACAGCTAGCGGAAGTGAGGAATCGATTGCAACAGAGGATACGTCCGTTACAGTAAAACACGAGCTCGATGACGAAGAAGTCGTATTAGAGAAAACACCGGAAAAAGTTGTTGTATTTGATTTTGGTGTGCTCGATACATTAGATGAGCTTGGAATTGAAGTTACAGGTGTTCCACAAGCGGTAATTCCGCCTTTCTTAGAAAAATATGCAAGTGAAGAATATACAAACGTAGGGAGCTTAAAAGAGCCAGACTTTGAAGCGATTCATAAATTGGATCCAGATGTAATCATTATTTCTTCCCGTCAAGCTGACCTGTACGAAGAGTTTAAAGACATTGCTCCAACGGTATATTTGCAAGTAGATTACAACAATTATATGGAATCTTTTACGGAAAATATGAATACAGTCGCTAAAATCTTCAATAAGGAAGAAGAAATGGAAAAAGAATTAGAAGAAGTAACTAAAACAATAGAATCGATTAAAGAGAAAACAACAAGTTCAGATGAGAAAACGTTGGTTATCATGGGAAATGAGGGGAAAGTAAGTGCGTACGGACCTAGCTCTCGATTTGGTATAATTCATGATGTTTTTGGCTTTAAGGCTGCAGATGAAGGCATTGAAAAATCAACACACGGACAAAGTATTACATTTGAGTATATAAAACAGACAAATCCAGACATCTTATTTGTCATTGATCGTGATAAAGCATTTGATCCAAATGCTAGTGTTAAAGAGTCGATTGAAAATGATGTTGTTAAAATGACCAATGCATACAACAACGATCATATTTATTACCTGGACGGTGGACCTTGGTACTTATCAGGTGGCGGACTGCAAACGATCAAAATGATGGCGGAAGATGTCAAAGCAGGTGTGCAATAATGTTGTTTCAAATAAAACGCTTTGTTGTAAAAGAAGGCTATGCTGAAACAGTAGCGAAAGGTTTTGCTGGTGAAGGACTCATTGAGAAACAGCCTGGCTTTATTGATATGCATGTTGTACAAAAAAAAGTCCATCGCGGTGATGAAGAAATACAAGTAATTGTTAGATGGGATTCCGAAGTCGATTGGAAGAATTGGGAAAAGCACCCAGAGCACATCGCTGGTCATAAGGCGAGAGCAGGTATGCCAAAGCCTGATTACATGATTGAATCCAGTCAACACGTATATGAGCTGCAAAGTAAAAAATAAAATAGGATAGGAGTTAATTAAAAGGGACTCATATCGTTCAACAAAGTCAGGCATTCATTCGAGCATGAATAGCCTGGCTTTTGTCATGATATGCTAAAATAAATGAACATAAAAGGATTGGCTGTTGTATTCTTTTAGATTTATATTTAAATTGATGGAGGGGTTCTTTTGAAGAAATGGACAAAGGACGTAGAAATTAATGCACCAATTGAAACAGTTTGGAAATTTTTTGATGGCACATTAGAAAATATGCAAAAAATTATGCCTGAAGTAGTTGAAAATAAACCAATAAAAATTACAGTTGAAGGGGTTGGAAGTGTCTATCATCAAAAATATAAACAGGGGAAACGAATAGAGTCGTATGAAGTCGAAACGCTAGAATTTATGGATACGCCGCATAAGAAAAAGCTGAAGGTCGGCTTTACACTGGCTAATCTATTTGAGATTACTGCTTATTATGAGCTACAAAAAATAAATGAAAATAAGACACTGTTCACATACACGGCGACGAATCGCCCTTTAAAATGGTTCGTAAAAATCTTTTTAATGTTTGCATCGGATAAAGTATTTAGACAATTTGTCCAACGCGTCAAAGCCGAAGCGGAAGCGGATATATCAATCGATAATAGCTAGTCAATTACAAACGAATGTTAGAGTGGTGCAGGAAACCGCCAGAAATTCAAATTTATATGAAGTCAGCTTTTGAATGATTTTTGTTTAATGGTGCATTTTATAGAATAAATGTTATACATGAACAAAGGTCAGGTGAAGTTAAGTGAATGATTTTCATTGGGTTTGGCAAACAGTACTTATCTTTTATATAGGCAGATTTATTTTGCGAATCGGCGGTAGGAAATCTATATCGCAAATGACCATCACTCAAGTAATTGTAATGGTCGGAATCGGTTCTTTATTAATTCAACCTGTATCCGGGAAAGGATTGCTTATTACATTTGGTGTGGCGCTCTTAATTACAGTACTAATGATAATTACGGAATACTTAGAAATGAAATTTGATTTTATGGAAACAATCTCTACAGGTAAAGCCGTACTGGTGATTGACAATGGAGAAGTACAAATCGAAAACTTAAAAAAAGTTAGATTGACGATTGATCGTCTTGAAACGCGGTTACGACAGTCTGGGGTTTCTTCCATAGAAGATGTTCAATATGCCACTATTGAAGTAAGTGGTCAACTCGGCTATGAATTAAAAGATAGTAAAAAACCATTAACAAAAGAAGATTTTTTTACATTTATGAATGAAGCAACAGCAGAGAGCCGTGTAAAAAATAGAAGCGTTAAGAAAAGGACGAACAATAATTTATTTGAGGAGATTAAAACGAATAAATTTGAAGGAAAGAATGAGCCATAGAAAGGCCGGCCTTTCATAATGTACCGGCCAATTTTTTAGTGTTCCCCTTGTTGCAGTATTAAATTAGTAACTTTCGCCTGTTTCTAAGGCATCTGCCTTCGTTTGATGTACCGTTCCAAACGGATGCTCAGGTGGGGCATAAATCGTATACAATTTAAGTGGTATATTACCTATATTCGTTAAATTATGCCATGTTCCAGCTGGTACCATGATTGCATCGTCTTCATATACGAGTCTTTCAAAGCTCAAATTGTTTTTCGTATTTCCCATTTGCACAAGGCCATGCCCAACTTCTATACGTAGAAATTGGTCTACCTCTGGATGAATCTCTAAACCGATAGCTTCACCTGGAAGTATATTCATCAAAGTAACTTGCAATTTCTCCCCTGTCCATAGTGTAGTACGAAATGTACAGTTTTTTTCAGTTACAGCTTCAATATTTACTACGAATGGTTTTTTTCCATAATCCCGAATTCCCATATTATCTTTATGATTAATAGACGAACAATGCCAATGAGGCTGAACGGTTCCGTTATTAAACGGTTGATACATTGGTTGTCTTGTGCAACTGCATCTTGTAGGTTGAAAAAAACACGGCTGTGGACGCATAGTAGAGTAATAATACATTGTAGTTTTTTCTCTCCTTAAATATCTTTAAAACTATCTTATGCGCTTTACCTAGGAATGCTACTCTGTAACGGTTATGAAATAATAGCGGATAGCTACCTTAAGATGAAAGCTTTTAGTCTTTGGTTATGGAAAGGCGTTTATGCATGTTTTCTTATTATTATTCATATCGCGCTACTTTTTTTCACATAACAACCTCTTTTTCACGCGATTTTTATATAATAAATACGTGATTGGGCAACAGTTGACGTTGAATTAAACGCTTCGACCTATTTTTATCCTATTTTCACAAGGGTGTTCATAAAAATACAAAAAAATTTATAAAAATACTGTACACAGGTCATTTTTTAGTATACAATAGGTTCATGCTTAACACACTGTATTATTAGGAGAGAGTCAGATGAAAAGAAAAAACGTTATTATTATTGGAGCTGCAGGAAGAGATTTTCATAACTTTAATACATATTACCGGGATAATGAAAGTTACAATGTCGTAGCTTTTACAGCGGCACAAATCCCTGATATAGATGGTCGTCGTTATCCTGCAGAGTTGGCAGGAGAATTATATCCAGAAGGAATCCCGATCTACTCTCAAGATCAATTAACTGAGTTATTACATGAATTAGATGTTGATGAATGTGCTTTTGCATATAGCGATATAACGTATAATGAAGTGATGGGCGTAAGTGCGATCGTTAACGCATCTGGTGCTGATTTTACGCTTTTAGGACCGAAAAACACAATGATTAAAAGCAACAAGCCCGTTATTTCTGTTTGTGCTGTACGGACGGGAACTGGAAAAAGCCAAACGTCACGGAAAATAATTGAAACGCTGATGAAGCATGGATTAAAAGTAGTTGCAGTTAGACACCCAATGCCATATGGTGATTTAGCCGCACAGAAGGTTCAACGTTTTGCAACTGTTGATGATTTAAAGAAGCATCAATGTACGATTGAGGAAATGGAAGAATATGAACCGCATGTCGAGCGTGGGAATATTATTTATGCGGGTGTTGACTATGAAGCAATTTTAAGAGCGGCTGAAAATGATCCAGACGGCTGTGACGTTATTTTATGGGATGGGGGAAATAATGACTTCTCATTCTATGAAACAGATCTAGCATTTACAGTATTAGATCCACATCGTCCTGGTCACGAGTTAAGCTATTATCCAGGAGAAGTTAGTCTTAGAACTGCTGATGTTACGATAATTAATAAAATTGATAGTGCAGACGAGGAATCAATTAATATTGTAGAGAAGAACATTAAATTTGCCAATCCAGACGCAACTATTATTAAGGCAGAATCGAAAATAACGGTTGATAAACCAGAAATAATAAAAGGCAAGCGTGTGCTCGTCGTTGAGGATGGCCCTACATTGACACATGGCGAAATGAAAATTGGTGCTGGGACTGTTGCTGCTGAACGACTTGGTGCTAAAGAATTTGTTGATCCAAGACCTTATACAGTAGGTAAATTAACGGAGACCTTTGAAATCTATAAAGAAATTGGGCAAGTACTTCCAGCAATGGGGTATGGGGAACAACAATTAAAAGATTTGGAAACTACGATTAATCAAACGGATTGTGATGTAGTTATTATTGGAACACCAATGGATTTAACGAGAATAATAAACATAAACAAACCGTGTACAAGAGTGCATTATGACCTCGATGAAGTTGGCAGCCCTAATTTAGAAGAAATATTAAGTGATTTTATTAAAAAACATAATTTAGAAAAATAATAAAAATAAACTGTCGAATATCTAGATGTTCGACAGTTTATTTTTATCTTAGTAGATTTAGTTCGAATGGTGGTTGTACAATATATGACGTTGGTGAAGAAAAATCACATTACTTTTTGATAGGGAAGTGTGAGGTCACGAACATCATTTTGATTTCATAATAGAAAGCTTTATTTCAAGCGAAAACATGTAGAAACATACAATACAAAACATAAAAAAGCACACGTCAATGCAAATTAAACAGGATTGACGTGTGTGCAATGGCCAAGCCTTTATCAGTTTAAAAGAAAAGGGCGCGTCCTTTATGCTTAATTAAACCTTTTGTCGTTCGAGTTTTATTTTAAATGGGTTTATTTTAGTTTCAGAAATAATTATAGCTAGTAAGATTATGGCTGAACCTAATGCCATTTTCAATGTAATAATCTCACCAATTATTAAGATGGAGAAAATTGTTCCCCAAAGCGCTTCAGTAGAAAGAATTATGCCTGCTTTCGTTTCGGATACAAATTTCTGAGCTGCTGTCTGTAATAAAAAAGCGATAGCAGTTGAGAATACCCCTAAATAAAACATGGAGTATAATGAGCGAGCTTCTAATGGCATTTTTACTTCTCCTAGTACAGCGATTAGGATAAAGCCTATCACAGATGCGGTTATCATTTGAACAAGTGTTAATAAAATAGCGTCCCCACTCTTTACAAATTGTGCCGTATAAAAAATATGAAAGGCGAAAGCAAAGGCACATAATAAAGAAAGCAGATCGCCAATATTAATCGATGTTGTCAGTTGCAGAGAAATAATCCCCACACCAGTCATAGCTAAAATAGAGCCAAACACTTCAAAACGGTCCAATTGTCGTTTATATATAAGAAAGCTAATGATTGGGACGATGACGACATTTACAGCTGTTAAAAAAGCGTTTTTAGAAGGAGTAGTAAACTGTAACCCGACCGTTTGCAGAACAAATGCTAAATATAAAATACTACCTAAAATAATGCCATTAATAAGTACCTTTTTATTTAACTGTTTAAGTCTATTAAAAAATACGAGACATAGTATAAGTGCCCCAACAAAAAAGCGTACGAACATTGTTTGATAGGGTGTATAGTATTCCAATGCAATTGCGCTGGCAACAAAGCCGCTTCCCCAAATTATTGCAGTTATAATTAAGCCAAATTCCCCCAAATATTTACGCATCTAATCCTCCATAGTAGTATCTTTTTGTCTATTTTATCAAGCTTCATTCGGTTTCGTTTTGTCTACAACTGTGGCACCGACAATATCACCAACAACATTAGATGCTGTTCCGCCCATGCCAATAATTGCATCAACTCCTGCAATTAATGCAACAATTTCTAACGGCAGATTAAACATAGTGAGTACCGCTGATAACGTTACGAGTCCGGCTGCCGGTACACCAGCAGTTCCAACAGATAATAATGTCCCGATTACAACGATAAATATTAAGTCTATGAATGATAAATTTAATCCCGATATGTTTGCTGCAAAAATGATCGAAACGCCCATCCTTAATGCGCCACCATCTGAATTAAATACTGCTCCTAGCGGCAAGGAGAAATTAGCGGTTTGTTCCGATACACCAGCTTTCTTAGCGGATTGAATTGCTACGGGTAAAGAAGCGATACTACTTGAAGTAAAAAAGGCAGTAGTATACGCTTCTTTCGTTTGTTTGAAAAAGGCAAAGATTGACCTTCCTGTAAGCTTAATAAAGCTCGTATATACGAGTAGCCAGAGAAGGATAATGCCGATATAAAATACAGCAGTAAATGCCAGTAAGGATTGCAACGTTTTCCAGCCTTGTGTGCCAAACGTGGACGCGCTAATTGCAAAGACTCCGATCGGGGCGTACAATAAAATTCCGCTCAGTATTTTATAAAACATATCGTTTAAAGCGATAAAAATACGATGGAGCAATTGGCCGTTTTCTTGCATCTTTATATCTTTAGAAAAACGCATTGTTGAAATAGCAATTCCGATAATCACGGAAACAAATAAAATTGCCATTAGATCGCCAGCAGAAAATGCTGCGAAAATATTTTTTGGTACGATTTGCAATAAAATATCGGAAACGTGTGGGATATCCGGTTTGTCTATTGTTGTATTAGGAAGGGATAAATTTTTTCCTGGGTTAATTACAACCGCAAGCGCAAGTCCAATCACGACAGCGGCAGCGGTTGTAATTGTGTAATAAATTACTAATTTCCCGCCTAATTTTCCTAACTGGACAAGATTCATTTGGTCGACAGCCAAGATTACGGTTAAGAAGATTACTGGTATTGCAACTAAGCTTAATAAATGGATAAGCAGTGTTCCAAGTGGCTGTAAGAACCTTGCATCTTCCTTAAAGACTAATCCTATAATTATTCCTAAACCAAATCCTATGGCCATTTTTAGTACGAGTGAGCTGTTTTGGTATTTTTTCCATGCGTTCATCATGTCACTACCTTGTCCGTTTCAAATTTAATTAAGTTAGCTACATAGTACAGCATTTGCTTTAATCGTACCATGATTTATATCAATTGAGTCAATTTCATAATTGGCATTTTTAAAAAATCACAAAAGAACAGAATTTTAAAATCGACTTAAAAATTTAAAGCTAGATTGGTGTCTGCTGTGTTCCATCCGGATCCACTCCGCTTTCCAAAGGCAACGCCTCAACTAATTTTAAAAGGTTGCCCCAAAACTTTTAAAATGGATGTTCAGGTCTTGCTTTTCTCACGAGAATCTTCACATAACTCAACGGCTATTATTAATATACGTATTATAGTAACTCCTCATCCACAACATTTTACGTACACAAAAGTGAATGAAAAGGATTTTTTTATTCAATTTTTGGTAAAGCTTATTTTAAGTATGATATGGTAGAAGCAACAAATTAGTCAAATGGGAGGCTCGAGTTATGGTATCATTTGAAGCGTTTAAAAGTATTGATATGCGAGTAGGGACAATAATAAAAGCTATGCCCTTTCCTGAAGCAAGAAAACCGGCAATAAAGTTGGAGATTGACTTTGGCGAGCTCGGAATTAAGCAATCTTCCGCTCAGATTACGAAGAGGTACAACCCTGAGAAACTACTTGGTCGGCAAGTAGCCGCCGTAGTTAACTTTCCGCCAATGCGCATCGCTGGGTATAAATCAGAAGTACTCGTCTTAGGAGGGGTTCCTGAAGAAGGTGATGTCGTCTTATTAAGTCCAGACGAGGGTGTAGAAAACGGAACGCGTATCTCCTAAATGTAAGGTAAGGCTGTCGCTCTACGAAAACAAATCGAATGACAGCCTGTTTGAACTCTATGTATGTACTCCGTTATTTTTGTAGTAGCCGTTTAATTTCCTCTAATTCTTTTTGTACCTTTTCGAGCTTAATATCTGTTGGGGAAGGTTGTTCTTCCTGATTTGCTTCTTCTACATTATTAACAACAACACCGACAAACAAGTTGAAAATTACAAACGTACCAATCAAGATAAAAGTAACAAAAAACCACCAAGAAGAAGGGTCTTGCGCTAAAATCGGTCGCATGACTCCGCTAGCCCACGATTCAAGTGTAACAACTTGAAATAACGTCAATAACGAGTCGTGCAGCGATCCAAAGTATTCGGGTGCAATCGAACGGAATAAAAACGTCCCCATAACTCCATAGATATAAAAGAATAAGCTTAGTAGTAACAGTATCGTTCCCATGGATGGAATCGTTAATAAAAGAGCATTTACCATTTTACGCAGAGATGGGATAATAGAAATCGCACGCAACACACGTAACACACGTAATATCCGTAATACGGTTACGTAATAGGCACCAATTAAAATATGTCCGCTTAATACGATTACGAAATCAAATATATTCCACGGATCTTTAAAAAAGGAAACAATTGATTTGCTTCCTATTAAACGAATGATAATTTCAACTGTAAAAACCCACAGTAATAATTGATCGAGTATAAAAATTGACTGCTCAAATCGATTCGCAATAAAAGGGTACGTTTCTAAACCTACTAAAATAGCATTTATAATAATTAATAAAATGATTACATTCATAAAAACAGGATGCTGAGCCAATTGTTCACAATATTTTTTCAAACGATTCATTTTTAGTAATTCCTCCTCTACGCTATTTTACTGATTCAGTCCACGAATGTCATCTAATATATTTACGATTGCTATTCAAAAAGGAATGAACTCAAAAATAGTGTGTAGGATGGAAAACAGTCATGCGGAATTGATTTATAATCTACTTTATGCACAGCAGTAAATGGATAATTTATCGTACATAGCTGTCTAGCTTCCACGACGCGAAAAGAAGCCGACTTCCAACTGTGTCTTGCGATAAGTCATCGTACTGTGGTGCTTAAACTCTATATCTCAAATGTTCCGTCCAGTCGCTGTGCGCTAAGCAGGGCGCTTACGCATCTAGTAATACGAGATTGTGTGAAATTGATTCACATATGCTTAATCTAACTGGAAGGTATTTGTTAGTTTAGATAATGATTTTGAAGTATTCGATAGTTTTATTCCCATTTGATGCATGTTTTTAACTTCAGTCATTTGCTGATCGCTGCTTGCAAGCATTTCTTCTGCACTTGCCAATGTTTCCTGTGAGACGGAAGCAAAATCAACAGCAGATAACTCAAGTGTTGGCATGACTTCTTCTAACCCTCTGAGCTCGCCTTTAATTATTTGGAGCTGGTTAGTAACATTGGAAATATCACCCATTAAGGCATCGAATGATTGCTTCGATTCATTTGCTAACAACAAATTATCGTTCGTTTTTGAAAACATTTGCTCAAATTCTTCCGTTGCATTTGCTGTGATTACTTCCATATTATCAATGGATTGGGTGATTTCTGTACTAGCCGTTGCCGATGCTTCCGCTAGCTTTCCGACTTCATTAGCCACAACGGAAAAACCTTTGCCTGCTTCTCCTGCACGAGCAGCTTCAATTGCCGCGTTTAACGCTAATAATTTTGTTTGTTCAGCGATGTCATGAATAAGACCAACACTATTAGAAATAGAACGGGCGTATAAATTAACCTGGTTTATCGTTTTCGTTAAGTGGTGGAAATCCTTTTCAAAATCATCGTTCGTATTAATTAATTTCACCATATTTTCTTCTCCACTTACAGCAGAAGATCGCATTATTTTTGAACGGGTAAAGACGGTCTCCATGTGTGTAAATATGTCAACGAACTTGTTTTTCATTGTTGTAAAACTGTTTGTATTTTTTTCCGAATTATGAGCTGTTTGTTCAGCACCTTGCTTCACAATTTCAATTGCTTGGACAAGCTGCTGACTTGCCGTGAGCGTACTCTCTGAGTTGTGCGTTAATTGTTCCCCTGTCTTATTTAATTCGGTTGTTGTTGATTTCAATTCATGTAAAACGTTCCGCATATGAGTGATCATTGCATTGTAGCTTTTTTGCAATGAGGTTAGTTCTGGAAGTGTAGTATGTATACAACCCATTTGTTCAATTTTGCCATTACGTACTTCACGCATCGTATTTCGCAAGACGTGTAATGGGTTTGTCAATGTGTGCACGAATAAGAAAATGATAATGGTAGAAAGTAAAATGCATACGCCAATAATCGTTATGGTAAAATAACCCATTTTATTTACCGGAGCCATAAAGGATTGTGTTGGAACGAGTAACGCATAATGTCCGTTAATCTCCTCCATATATTGAAACGATACTGTAAAAGCTTCTCCCTGTATCTTACTTGTAAGCTGCCCATCAGTTGTGCTCGTTATCTTCTCTATTAATGAAGAGGAAATCGGTGGTAACTTTCCTTCGCTCACTTGAAAAGGAATAACATTATTATTCGTAACATAAAAAAATTCAGAAGCAATTCCTTCTGATTCAAGCTGTTCCTGTTGTAATCGAATTTTACTGTTTAACTGTTGCATAAAATAATCTTCATCACTCACATATAAAAAGTGGAGATTTTCTGCAATATGGCGCATTACATTCGTTTCATTAACTAATCTATTTTCAATCGTTTCTACGGTAATATTTTTGGCGTTTGTATAAGATATAGTACCTACTGCGGTTATTGAAAGGACCGTTAACGAAATAAAAAGAATAACCAATCGTGTCCGTAAAGATATTTTTCTCATTATAAATTGATAGTAATGCATTATAAGAAAGCCCCCTTGTTGAAAATAAATGATGCGTATGACCTATGCTGCACCAATTGTACCAGTGGTATATTACGTTTAAGTAAAGGAGACGTAAATGGAGTGTAAAGTTTATACGTTATGTATGAGTAAAATAGTTGCGTGAGAACAAAGGAACTACATTTATTGTGCTTCATTTTATTAAGTAGAAATAAGAGCTTTGTACGCACCGCTTCTATTTTTAAATTACTTGTATTTTGAAAATAAACCAATTGATACAAAAATTAGTCGTTTAGTCATATGGTGTGTATGAGTAAAATGTTTGTAGGGGAACAGATGCACGAATCTAACTAGATAATATGTGATCAATTTTACTTCGAACGATATACACATGAATAACACCGTTGATTTTCACTGCAGGTAGATGCTTTCCGCGGGCACGGCTTCAGCCTCCTCGGAAAGCGTAGTGTATATCTACTGCGGTCGGTAGGAAGCAATACTAAAATTAACGAATACAAAGAGAGGTTTTTTAACTTCTTAAAATAACACCCACAAATACGTGACTTAATCATATGGTGTTTTTGAAAGTCAAAATAATAGGAATTGTGTTAGAATATAAGGAAAAGGAGGGTGAGTATGACTGCAATTAATAAAGGAGATGGAAAGCTATTCGTTGGAGAAAACGAATCGTCACCGCTAGCTGAAATTACTTTTAAGGAAAAGGATGAGCAAGCATTGATTGTCGACCATACGTATGTATCCGATGAGCTTCGTGGACAAGGAATGGCAGGAAAGCTCGTGGCAGAGATGGTGGAATTTGCTCGATCAGAAGGAAAGAAAATAATTGCAGAATGTTCGTACGCAAAGAATAAAATTGAAAAGACACCCGAATATCACGATGTTTTAGCGAAGTCTTAGATAAAAATTAAAAATCATTTATTTAAATTAGAGGTCAGGCAATGCTGATGAGAATGGATAGCTGCCTGACCCTCTATTTATTCACTCAAATGATTGAAGATTAAAATGAATAAAGAACGGAATCTAAGTGACCGACTTTCAATGGCTTTTAGGTTTTTAATGAAGATGTTTAGTTACAAAGGCGCCTTTTCTACCGTAAACCCGCCTTTTCCTATCGTTGTTTCAGCTTGCTTTAATGAATTTATAATCGCTTCTTCTGTCGCCTCTGTTACCGCCAGGAAGAACTGGTTCATGCTTTTATGATCGTCGCGGAAGAAGGTAACCTTTTCTGTCGGCTCCCCTGTATTGTGTTTGTATTTATTAGCAGTAGAGAAAGCGATGGCAATATCGCCACTACCATGATCCATATGACTACCCGTACGAGCTAGACCAGCGGCACAGCGTTTGGCAAGACGTCTTAACTGTCGATCGTAAAAGGGAGCGTCTGTCGCTATGATCATCATTATCGAGCCTTCAGGTGTTTTGATTGGTGCCTTTTCCCAATTAGCAAATAAAGCTTCCTCTCGCTTACCAAAGTTGCTTAATACGAGACAGCCGATCGTGTATGCTTTAGTTTCTACGATAACTTCTCTTGAAGCTGTACCAATGCCTCCCTTATACCCGTAACAAATCATTCCTTTTCCAGCCCCGACAGCACCTTCTTGAGTCGGCTCTTGGCAAGCGTTTTCAATTGCTTGTACGGCATCGTTTGGCTTTACGGATTGCATGCGCATTGAATTTAAAAAACCATCATTACACTCTCCGACAACTATATTTATTGATGGCGATGAATTACCTATATCCTCGTTTTGTTCAAGCATGTACGTTAGAGCACCTTGCATCACTGGGCCGACACTCATAGTATTTGTAAGCATTATTGGCGATTCAATTAATCCAAGTTCTTCAATTTCTACGAGACCAGCCGATTTGCCAAACCCATTAATAACCTCGCATGCTGCACGTACCTTTTCCTTATAAAGATTACCGCTATGAGGCAAAATCGCTGTTACTCCAGTACAAATCGTGTCTTTTTCTGTCAGCTTCTCATATAAAGTAACGTGGCCGACTTTAACCTCTTTCACATCGGTGATACAATTAGCTTTTCCTTTTTGCAGTACCATGGAAAACCCTCCTATATGTATGCCTAAATTTGCTTTATTATAGCATGCATAAGGCACTTTCGTGGCATAGCAAAATCTATTTTATTGAAATATAAGCGGCATTCATCAAATTTTCATATATAAATTGTATAATTAAATGAGAACATGGATGATGGAGGGTTGAAATGGCTTTAACAGCAGCATTAACGAAAATAGGAATTTTAGTTACTAGCTTTTTATTGAGCTATATCGTTTATTATTTTACAAATTCATTGCCACACCAATCGAAAAAGGAACAACTGGAAGAACTAACATCGCTCCTAATTAATTTTGTAATTTATATTTGGGTTGGAAAAATCGTAGCAAATATTCAACTCTTTATACAAGATCCTTTATCTGTACTCGCCTATCCGAGTAGTTCAGCCGCTTTTTATGTTGCCGTACTATTAATCGGAATTAATGTAGCATTTAAAATAAAACGTCATTCGTTTAATGCAAAAATGCTTCTGTATGTATTTACGCCGATATTTTTATTAAGCTCGTTTATGTATGAGCTCATTCAACTTCTGTTTAACAAAAACTACGTGATGCTGCCGTACTTAAGCGTAATGTTTATTTTAGTCATACTCGTATTAATGGAGCGATTTAATAAGGGGAAACAGTTGCTAGTTCTAATATTTATTTGGAATATTGCTCAGCTCGTACTTGCAATAGTTATGCCATATACACGGATTTTTGGCTATTTAATCGATCCACTATTTTTCGTACTAATGATTATTAGCTTAATTGTACTCTATCGATTAACATATAAAAGGAAGGTGTCAGCATGGGTGGAATAGAAACGGATACAGTTTTAATCGTAGGAATGTTCCTCGCATTGGGGGCAGGAGCATTGTCCTTTTTATCACCATGTGTATTACCAATTTTTCCTGCATATTTATCGTACATTACAGGGATAAGTGTGAAGGAGCTACAAGGGTCAAAAAATGCTAAAATACGACGGAAATTACTCAGCCATTCCTTGTTTTTTATTCTTGGTGTTTCTCTTGTATTTATTAGTCTAGGAATTGGAGCGTCATTTCTTGGGCGTTGGATTCAAGATCTTCTCGCTGGTAATTCAGGTCTTTTTATTCAGCGTATAGCCGGAATCTTTATAATAGTAATGGGTCTATTTGTTGCTGGCTGGCTAAACGTACCAACTTTAATGAAAGAAAAAAGATTGCACTATACGAAAAAAAGAATTAGTTATGTAGGGACTTTTTTTGTAGGTACTGGATTCGCTGCTGGTTGGACGCCGTGTATCGGTCCAATCTTTGCTTCTATTTTATTTTTAGCAGCTAGTAATCCAGGGCAAGGAATATTTTATACGTTCATGTACGTTATTGGGTTTGCACTCCCGTTCTTAATACTTACTTTCTTCCTTGGTTCTACAAAATGGATCGTACAGCGTGGTCAAGTGATTATGAAAATTGGCGGTATAATTATGATTGCGATGGGTATTATTCTGTTTACTGGACAAATGCCACGAATTGCAGAGTTTTTTCTGAAGCTCGTTCAGGATACGTGGTTAGAAAAGCTTGGATAAATGTGGAGGGATTTAAATGAAAAAAGGAATTATTATTGCAATTATTGTCGCACTCTTTGCGTGGGCTGTATATGATTTTGTAATAAATGACGAAAAGGTTGCTGAAGAAGCTGAGGTCGGCTTAGAAAAAGGAAACCTTGCTCCTGATTTTGAATTAAAAACATTGGAAGGAGAAACGGTTAAACTATCCGACTTCAGAGGTGAGCGCGTAATGTTAAATTTCTGGGCAACTTGGTGTCCTCCATGTCGAGCAGAAATGCCAGATATGCAAAAATTCCATGAAAAAACGGACGTCGTTATTTTAGCGGTGGATTTATTGGAGACTGAAAGTAGTAAAAGTAATGTACCTGCGTTTGTTGAAGAATTCGGTGTAACATTTCGTGTTCTTTTAGATGAAGATTCATCTGTTGCTAATCGTTATCGCATTCAACCAATCCCGACTACATTTATGATTGATTCAGAAGGAAAGATACAAAACGTCTCATTTGGAGCTCTTAATTATGAACTAATGGTGCAGGAATATGAAAAAATGAAATAAGGCTAAATTATATCGAGGGATAAACATGAGTCAAATAATTTTAATTGTAGAAGATGATGCAATGATTCGTCAGCTCGTTCGGCTATATTTGGAAAAGAACGGCTATGAGGTTGTCGAAGCAGTGGATGGTGAAGAGGCTAAAGCTGCTTTCTTAACTTATCACCCTTGTTTAATAATACTCGACTTAATGCTGCCGAAAATGAGTGGGGAATCGTTTTGTACGTGGGTAAGGGAGCAAATTAATCAAGAAGTATCCATTATCATGCTGTCTGCCAAAGCACGAGTTGATGATAAAATTGCCGGTTTGCGTATGGGGGCGGACGGCTATATAACCAAACCATTTGATCCTGATGAACTAATGGCACAGGTGGAAGCTGTTTTACGTAGAACAGGACACTTTTGCAATAAAGTAATCAATAATGGATTATGCCTTAAGCCACGTAAAAGAGAGGCTTACCTATATGATAAGCCAATTCAGCTTACAAAGCATGAATTTAATCTCCTACATTTATTAATGAAGCATCCGAGTGTTGTGTTTTCTCGTGAACAGCTTATTTCTGAGCTTTATCCATTTGAGCAACAGTCTATACTCGATCGGACAATTGATGCACATATTAAAAAACTGCGAGAAAAAATTGAAGATATACCTTCTCATCCTAAACGTATTCAAACAGTAAGAGGAATGGGGTATCGATTTGTTCCTTCTTAAACGATTAAAAGCGCTTCTTCCAAAAGGTTTCTTATGGAAGCTAACGTTGATGAATGTAGTAATTATTTCTGTTTCAATAGTTGTAAGCAGCTGGGCAATATATGAAACGGCATGCTTTTTAGTAGAAGGAATAACAAATTTTGATGAGCAAAGACAGCAGCAATTTAATGCGACATTGTTGCAATATTTATGGACATTTAGCATAATAGCTGTCGTTGTAGGAGCGATGGCCCACTTTTATATGACAAAAAAACTTGTTCAGCCGATTCGTACGTTAATTGCGTCGACTGAAAAGTTGAAGGAGGGCAATTATCCTAAAGAAATTGTTGTAACGTCTGATGACGAAATTGCAGAGCTTACGAAGCAATATAACGGGCTGTTGCGACAGCTTCAAGCAGATGAACAAGAGCGGAAGCGATTTGTATCGGATATATCTCATGAACTGCGTACACCGCTTTCGAATTTGAATGGGTATTTACACGCATTAAAGTCTGGCTTAATTGAAGGGGATAAAGCATTGTTTCTAGCTTTATCCGAAGAAGCTAATCGGCTTTCTCGCTTAGTCGATGAATTAGACGTTTTAAAAGAGTGGAACGAGATTACCACACAAAGTTTAATGAAAAAACAATTGATAGATGTTTCTGAGCAAATTCATCAATGTGTAGCAATGTTTCGTTGGAAAGTATTAAAATCTGCTATTGATGTACAAGTAAATGCGTCACCTGTAAAAATAAAGGTTCATGTGGAAGGGCTTCAGCAAATATTAAATAATTTGCTTGATAATGCGATTCGCTATTATGAAGGAGACGGTTCGATTCTCGTTACGGGTGAACAGGAAGACATCTTTTATCGAATATCCTTTTCAGGCCCAAGCAGCAAGATCCCACACAAGGATGAAGCAAATATTTTTAAACGGTTTTACCGTGTAGAAGCTTCCCGAAATCGAAAAACGGGTGGTTCAGGGCTCGGACTTGCTATTGTAAAGGAAATTGTCGAGCGTCATAACGGTAAGGTCGGTGTATACAGCGAAGGCACTGTTACAACCTTCTGGGTGCTCCTTCCATTAATTAAGCAATCGAGTTAATTTTATACTTGCCATTTTTAAAACATCACAAAAGAACAGAAGAATTTTAAAATCGATTTAAAAATTTAAAGCCAGAATGGTGTCAGCTTTGTTCCATCCGGATTCACTCCGCTTTCCGCAGGCAACGACTCAACTAACTTTAAAAGTTTTTCCCAAAACTTTTGAAATGGATTTTCGGCTGTTGCTTTTCCTGCAGGATTCTGCGTGGATCCGAATTCCACACAGACGAGTTAGTGTTGCTATGCAGCCTCTGTTTCTTGGTTGAATGCTGTATGAATTCGTTCAAATACTAATTTAGATGCATTGTACATTAAGGTGACTATACAAAATGTTTTTTGCTCGTTTACCTGTTCTGTAACGAACACTGTTTAATATAGGCTTGGAATTATGAAAATCATTCAATTCAATAGTTATAATAGCTTTATGAAGGGTATCGTATAAAAATATCGTTTTTTATTCCCGCACGTTGCGGGCTTTTTGTTTTGAAATGGAAAATTACTAATACATTCGCTAAAATGGATGTAGTGCTTTATATGGAGGAGATAACAATTAATCTTAAATTTTATGGCTATCAAATTTTAGGTGTATTCATTATTTGGCTTGGTATGCTTTTCTTCTTTTCCGATTTATTTGAATCAGGTAAAATTATTTTTTATATCGTTACTTCCTGGCTCTTATTTTTAATTGTACTTTTTGTAAAGCAATATGTGCGTGAACGAAATAAATAGTTGGATGAATTGCTATTCATAAGGATGATAAATTATGCTAACGGTTGAAAACTTAAAAAAATCATATGGAGATACTACACTGTTTCAACAAATTAACTGTACAATATCAAACAGAGATCGTATTGGGTTAATTGGAGTTAATGGTACGGGAAAGTCGAGCTTATTAAAAATACTTGCTGGAATAGATGCGCCAGATTCGGGCACAGTTACCCATCCGAAAGAGTATACAATTGAATATTTAGCACAAACTCCACAATTGGATCCGTTGCTGACAGTCATTGAACAAATTTATTACGGTGAGGCGACGGTTATGCGCGTCATGCGTCAATACGAACAAGCCCTTCTCCGACTCGAAGCAGATCCTATGTGTGAAGAGAACCAAAAACGTCTTTTAGAGATGCAACAGCAAATGGACGCACATGAAGCATGGGATGCCAATACAAAGGCAAAAACTATTTTGATGCGTTTAGGAATTAACGATGTCGATCAACCGGTTCAAGCTCTTTCAGGTGGCCAAAAAAAACGTGTAGCTATTGCACGGGCGTTAATTCAGCCTGCAGATTTACTCATCTTGGACGAACCGACAAACCATTTAGATAACGATACAATTACTTGGCTAGAAAATTATTTAGCTACATACAATGGAGCTTTATTGCTCGTTACACATGACCGCTATTTTCTTAATCGAGTAACGAATCGAATATTTGAGTTGGATAAAGGGACGATGTATACATATGAAGGAAATTATGAGCTTTTTCTAGAAAAGAAATCCGAAAGAGAAGAACAGGAACGCAACGAACAGCAAAAACACAAAAATACATTAAGAAGAGAGCTTGCATGGCTAAGAAGAGGGGCACGAGCAAGATCAACAAAACAGAAAGCTCGAATTGAAAGAATCGATGACATGCAGCAAAAAACATTTCATACCCAAAAAGAAAATGTGGATTTTCAAGTAGGATCTACACGATTAGGCAAACAAGTGATTGAATTAGATGGCATTGAAAAAGCGTATCAGTCGAAACAGCTAATTACTTCTTTTTCTTATTTAATAACTCGTGGCGAACGGCTTGGAATAATCGGACCAAATGGATCAGGAAAATCTACATTATTAAACATTATTGCGCAACGAGAAAAGGTAGATAAAGGTACAATTACAGTAGGGGAAACTGTTAAAATTGGTTACTATACTCAAGAGGAAGAGGATCTTGACGATGATCTGCGGGTAATTGACTATATAAAAAAGGTCGCTCAAGTTATCCGAACAAAAGGTAATGACGTTATTACAGCTGAGCAAATGCTAGAGCGCTTCTTGTTTCCACGTCCGAAACAATGGACGTATATCCGCCGATTATCTGGTGGAGAAAAAAGACGCCTGTATTTATTGAAGGTGCTTATGACAGAACCAAATGTGCTTTTGCTGGATGAACCTACAAATGATTTGGATGTGCAAACATTAAGTGTATTAGAGGAATACTTGCAGCACTTTCCAGGTGCCGTTATAACTGTTTCCCATGATCGGTATTTTTTAGATCGTGTGATCGACACGTTACTCGTATTTTGTGGCGAAGGAAAGGTAAAGCATTTTTACGGGAATTACACCGAGTATCTCGAAAAGATGATTGAGAGAGAAACGAGTAAACAACCGAAAAAGACTCAAGACGTTAAACAAGTAATAAAAAAGAAAAAGTTATCCTACAAGGAACAAAAAGAATGGGAAAGTATCGAGGACGAAATTATGGCATTGGAAGAAAAGATCGATCAGCTAAAAGTGGAAATACAAGCAACAGGAAGCGATTTTGAACAAGCCCAAAAGCTATTTGAGGAGCAGGAGCAAATCGAAATGGCATTGGAAGAAAAAATGAATCGATGGGAAGAACTTTCACTGCTTGTTGAAGAAATGGAATGAGTACAACTTTAATAATATAGCAAAAATATAGCAGAGAATTAGCAAAAGAGTAAAAACAAGAAACAAAGCTGAACGGGTTGAATCAACTATTTGTAGGTGCATATTTACTATCTTGAATTCAACCATTTTATATCAATTATTTTATTTTTAAAATACGCTGCGATTATCGCCGTTGTCATATAGATAAAATTGTAATTTATTAGGTAATAAACGCCACCGTTTAAAAAGTTAAAAAGCTTTTTTAACGGTTTTTTTCTGTTTAAAACACTATTTTTTTCGTCGTTGAAGTATAAGATAAGCTCTAGTCATAGAATAAGCCATATTAATATCTTTTCTTGAAAGCATCAATTAAACTATTAGAAGTATTAGGAAGAGATAAAACAGTTCCTTCATAGGAGATGACATAATTGAACCGTTTCTTAACAAATAAATGGATTGTAGCAATAATTGCAGTCTTTTGTTCCATATTATGGGGAAGTGCATTTCCTGTATTAAAAATTAGTTATACCGAATTGCAAATGCCGCCAGACGATAGTATGGCTAAAATTGCTTTTGCTGGGATGCGTTTTTTCTTAGCGGGAATTTTATTAATCTTTGGGATGCTTTTATTAAATAGAAAAGCACTATTTGTTACTAGAAGGCAAGTACCAGTTCTTATTATTTTTGGGGTTGTGCAAACGGTGCTGCAATACTTCTTTCTATATAATGGGTTATCTAAAACTTCTGGGATGCAAGCTTCTATCTTAATTTCGGGTGTCATATTTTTTACGGTAGTTTTAGCACATTATTTTTATGTGAATGATCGAATGAACTGGCAAAAAGCGTTCGGGCTAATAGCTGGATTTGTTGGTATTGTTTTTGCGAATTGGGGACAAGCGTTTCATTTTAGCTTTCAAATTACGGGTGAAGGATTTGTGATTTTATCTACCTTAATGGGGGCAATTGGTACAATAATGGCTAAAGAGCTTGCTGTCGGTATTCATCCATTTGCATTAACAGGCTGGCAATTAACAATTGGTGGTGGATTAATGTTAGGCTTTGGTTATCCATTAATGGGGGAAGGTGCCATGACATTTACGCCATTTGGCTGGGGATTATTAATTTACTCGGCACTGCTTTCTATAGTAGCGTTTGCACTTTGGTTTTCTTTACTTAAATATAATAAAGCAGGCGAGGTTAGTGTTTATCAATTTGTCATGCCGCTGTCAGGTGCTATTTTATCGGTTATTTTTATTCCGGGTGAAAATTTTTCCGCGTTTATTATCGGGGCGTTAGTTTTAGTAGTTCTTGGAATATTAGCCGTCAACTATAAACCTAAACGGGCTGAAGAACAATAAGAAAAGGTAGAGATTGCTAATTTTAACATAATTTAAAGGGCGTAGTGAAAAAACTTAAATTGTTATAAGTGGAGATAACCAGAATTTCTCCACTTTTTTTATACGCTCGTTTCAATCGGTGAGGATAAATTAAGCGTAAGCCATTGACGGATCTGGTTTTATTTTTTGTGTGTAATGACTTAACTTCTTCAACTGCAAAATTTGTTTCCTTGAAATAATCAAATTCTTTTTCATCGTTCAATGTTGTGTTACCGTTGCAGCCTAGAAGGATGTTCTTAAGCATTTTAAATATACGCCACAAATACGCAACGCAATCGCACATAAAATAACAATTGAATATTTTGAAATTTTACTATATACTCATTATATGAATATGAAATAATGTTTCACTAAATGAAATCGGGAGGATCAAAAATGCGTTTTGTCTCTGAAAAGGTACAACGTTTGCCTGAGTATTTATTCTCCGAGTTTCAAAGAAAAAAGAAGGTACTTCAAAAGAATGGGGTTGACGTAATTGATTTAGGTATTGGTGCTCCTGATTTATCGCCGCCTCAGTTTATTATTGACGAACTGTTTAATCAATCAAAAAATACTGCAAATCATCGATATTCACCGTTCAGTGGCTGCGATGAATTCAAACAGGCAGTTGCTCATTTTTATGAAAAACGCTATGGGGTAAATCTTGATCCAGATACTGAGGTACTAGCATTGATCGGTTCAAAAGAGGGGATTGCTAACCTTGTTCATGCTGTAATTAATCCGGAAGATATCGTGCTAATCCCTGATCCAGGTTATCCAGTGTATAAAGCAGCCGTGCATTTGGCTGGTGGTAAAGCAGTGTCACTTCCATTAGATAAAGAAAATGAGTACGTACCGCAATTCAATCAAATTAGTGAGCAGGTGGCCGAAAAAGCGAAGGTAATGTTCTTAAATTATCCTGCCAATCCAACTGCTGCTACGGTTGAATTACCTACATTTGAAAGCGCAGTCTTATATGCGGAAACGAATAATATTTTGCTTGCCCATGACGCAGCGTATGATTTAATCACTTTTAATTCGTACAAGGCTCCAAGTGTGCTTCAAGTAACAGGTGCTAAAAAATATGCAGTTGAATTTGGTTCGTTATCTAAAAGCTTTAATATGACAGGCTGGAGAATTGGGTATGTTGTTGGAAACAAAGAAGTTATTCAGGCATTGGCAACATTAAAAAGTAATATCGACACAAGCCAATATGTTCCAATTCAAAAAGCAGCAGCAGTTGCACTGAATAGCGACTTGCAATCCGTATCCTTAAACAACGACATTTACGTTAAGCGAATGGAAACGTTATATAATGTGTTAGGATCACTTGGAATGCGTGCGCAGCGACCGAAGGGAACAATTTTTGTATGGGCAGAAGTACCTGAAGGGTTCTCATCTTTATCGTTTGCCAATTATTTGCTGGATGAAGCGGGTGTTATCGTGACTCCGGGATCTGCTTTTGGAAAAAACGGAGAAGGTTTTGTGCGCATTGCCTTAACGGTAACTGAAGAACGACTAAAAGAAGCTGTATTGCGCCTGCAAAAGCTGAATATTAAGGAGGTGGACAAAAATTGACAAAAGTAATGAAAACGCTAACAGCGGCACAAGCCATTATTGAATGTTTAAAAAAGGAAAATGTAGAACGGGTCTTTTGTGTTCCTGGTGAAAGCTATTTGCCTGTATTGGATGCTTTTCACGATACTCCAGAGATACAAGTAATATCAGCAAGACATGAAGGTGGAGCGGCGTTCATGGCAGAAGGATATGCAAAAGCATCCCTAAAGCCGGGAGTTGTGATGGCAACGCGAGGTGTTGGTGCAGCAAATTTAACGATTGGTGTGCATACAGCATACCAGGATTCAACGCCAATGATTGTGTTTCTTGGACAGGTACATAGTAAATTCCGAGGCAGAGAAGGGTTCCAAGAAGTTGATCTCGATCGGTTTTTTCAACCGATTACAAAATGGGCAGTAGAGGTTAAAGATGCAGAAAGAATGCCAGAAATAGTCGAAAAGGCTTTTCGAATTGCTCAAACAGGAAGACCTGGCCCTGTCGTTATTTCATTGCCGGAGGATGTTTTGCCTAAACGAGCTGACATGTACTTTGGCCCACGAACAATGATTCCAAGACCTGCTCCATCTACAGAAGAAATAAAGCTAGTAAGCAGTTTATTAAAGGAATCTAGTCGTCCGCTCATAATTGCGGGAGGCGGAGTGAAACTCGCTCAGGCTGAATCATTGCTTCAGCAATTTGCAGAGAAAAACTCATTACCTGTAATGGCAGCCTTCAGACGACAAGATGTCTTTCCGAATGATCATCATTTATATACAGGGCATCTTGGACTTGGGACGAATAAAAATGTTTTAGAAACGGTAAAAGAAGCGGATGTTATCATAGCACTGGGGACACGTCTTTCTGAAGTGACAACACAGGATTATTCGATTATTACTCCCGATAAAAAATTAATTCATATTGATATTGATTATGAGACAATAGGAAAGACAGTTGCTCCGGAAATTGGCATTGTTGCAGATAGTAAAGAGGCGTTGAAACACCTCAATGATCTGGACATAAAGGAAACATGGAAGGATTGGGCAAAAGAGAAGCGGAACGTATTCGAGAAGGCAAGTACTCTTACCTTAGATTCTACTGCCGTAATTAATAAACATGTTATATCTATTTTAAAGGAAAAGTTACCGGAAAATGCTCTAATTACAAATGATGCGGGGAACTTTGCAAGTTGGCTGCATACGTATTATTCGTTTACACAAGAGCACACGTATGTTGGGCCGACTTCCGGAGCGATGGGATATGGACTTCCGGCAGCACTCGGTGCGCAATTAGCTAAACAAGACAAAACGGTCGTTGCGTTATCTGGAGACGGTGGCTTTATGATGACAGCGAATGAATTGGAAACAGCCGTTCGTTACAACATTCCAGTAATAAGCCTCGTTTTTAATAATAATATGTATGGAACGATTCGAATGCATCAAGAAATGCACTATCCTGAGAAAGTAGTTGCAACCGATTTAGGAACCGTCTCTTTTGTACAGCTCGCTCAAAGCATGGGAGCGGACGGGTACCTTGTGAGAACGGCAGCGGAATTTTCAACAGCATTGGAAACAGCATTAGAAAAAAGTGTACCCGCAATGATAGAAATTTTAACGGAGAAAGAGCAAATAGCGGCTGGCTCCACAATTGAACAAATTAGAAAAAACGCAATGAACAACACTTCAAGGAGGAAAAAGGAATGACAACAACATTATTAGATGTAAATGTATTAAATAATTATATTAACGGTGAATGGATAGACGTTGAGCGCACAACACCTGTGATTAATCCTGCAACTGGTGAAGCAGTAGTAAACGTACCACTATCAACAAAAGAGAGTGTAGATGATGCAGTTGCTGCTGCTAAAGTCGCGCAAAAAGAATGGGCGCTTGTTCCCGCTCCACAAAGAGCAGAAGTACTTTATCAAGTAGGAATTATTATGAAAGAGAGAAAAGAACATCTTTCTAAGCTTTTAACTATGGAGAATGGAAAAGTGCTAGAAGAAGCTCGTGGAGAAGTACAAGAAGGGATAGATATGGCATTTTATATGGCTGGAGAGGGGCGTCGCCTATTTGGGCAAACGACTCCAGCAGAATTAAAAGATAAGTTCGCGATGAGTGTGCGGGCACCTATTGGGGTCGTTGGTATTATTACACCTTGGAACTTTCCAATTGCCATTGCTACTTGGAAGTCTTTCCCTGCTATTATTGCAGGCAACGCGGTTGTCTGGAAGCCTGCTACAGAAACTCCAATTATGGCGTATGAATTAGCGAAGATATATGAAGAAGCAGGTTTACCGAAAGGAATTATTAATGTTGTTTTTGGCTCAGGTTCAACTGTAGGCGATGCGATGGTTCAGCATAATGATATCCGAGTTATTTCCTTTACTGGATCTAATGAAACAGGGAGTCATATTGCCGGGGAATGTGGCCGTCAATTGAAAAAGGTATCATTAGAAATGGGCGGTAAAAATGCGGTTATTGTAATGGACGATGCCGATTTGAATCTAGCTGTCGAAGGGATTTTGTGGAGTGCGTTTGGTACGAGTGGGCAAAGGTGTACGGCTTGCAGCAGGGTAATCGTCCATGAAAATGTAAAAGAAGAATTGGAAAAACGCCTATTAGAGGAAATGCGCAACCTATCTATTGGAAATGGTATGGATGAAGCGGTAAAAGTTGGCCCAATCATTAACGAGGCCGGTATAGAAAAGATTAAAAAATATATTGAAATTGGTAAAAATGAAGGGGCAAAACTGCTTGCAGGTGGGCATGAATTAACGGACGGTACGTATGCTAACGGAAATTATTTTGCACCAACGTTGTTTACCGATGCAACGGTAGATATGCGAATTGCACAGGAAGAAATCTTTGGTCCAGTCGTATCCTTAATCCCAGTTAAAAGCTTTGAGGAAGCAATTGAAGTAAACAATAGTGTGACCTACGGATTATCCAGCTCCATTTTCACAAAGGATGTTAATCAAGTATTTAAAGCCCAGCGCGATTTAGATACGGGAATTGTTTATGTAAATGCTGGGACGACAGGAGCAGAAATTCATCTGCCATTTGGTGGTTCAAAAGGAACCGGAAATGGCCATCGTGATTCAGGCGTGCAAGCACTTGATGTCTTTACAGAGTGGAAGGCGATTTACGTGGATTATAGTGGTAAGCTACAACGAGCACAAATTGATGTAGATTAATAGACTAGAATTATAAAGTGAGTTGAAAATGATCGTTAGAGAGGGTACGTGCAAAATGGTTTTCTTATGTTGAAATTTAATCAATTAGGGAGTGGATGGAATGAAAGTAGGTGTATTAGGTTCTGGATTGATGGGGAAAGAAGCTGCAAGGGATTTAGTATTAAGTGAAGGTGTAAATGCTGTTGGATTAGCTGACATTGATTATAATCGTGCTAAAATCGTTTGTGATCAGTTGCAATCAGACAAATTAACACCGTATGCTGTCAATGCGAGTGATGAGCAAGCGCTTGCTGCTTTCATGAAACAATTCGATGTCGTCATTAATGCATTATTTTATTCATTTAACGAAATTGTTGCCAAAACAGCAATAGAAGTTGGGGTTCATTCCATTGATCTTGGCGGCCATATCGGTCATATGACAGATAAAGTATTAAGACTTGATAAAGCAGCAAACGCTGCAAATGTGACGATTATACCTGACCTTGGTGTTGCACCCGGTATGATAAACATATTGTCTGGCTATGGTGCAAGCAAATTAGATAAGGTAGATTCAATTAAGCTATACGTAGGTGGAATTCCTATTCAGCCTGAGCCGCCACTTGAATACAATCACGTTTTTTCAATGGAAGGTGTGTTTGATCATTATACAGACCCATCCTTAATTATCCGAAATGGAATTAAGCAAGAGATACCTTCTCTATCTGAAGTGGAACGGATTTATTTTGAAAAATTTGGCCCATTGGAAGCTTTTCATACATCGGGTGGTACTTCGACGCTATCTTTATCCTATCCAGATTTAAATACGCTCGAATACAAAACAATCCGCTACCCTGGGCATGCAGAGAAGTTCAAATTACTCGTTGATTTAAATTTAACAAACAAAGATTATGAGATTGATTTGCATGGACAAAAGATTAGCCCTCGAGATGTATTATTAAAAGTGCTCGACCCGATCGTAGAATTGGATGATAAAGATGATGCTGTATTGCTTCGAGTCATCGTCTCTGGTGAGAAAAATGAGGAAGCGGTAACATATGCGTATGAAATGATTACGTATAAAGACCGTAACGATAATGTAACAGCAATGGCTAGAGCTACAGCGAATACGATTTCTGTTGTAGCTCAGATGATCGGGAACGACACAATTAATAAACGGGGTGTTTATCCTCCGGAACAAATCGTTCCCGGAGAGGCTTATATTCAAGAAATGAAGCGACGGGGTGTCGTAATCCACGAGATTAAAAAGCAGACAAAATTAGCACTATAAAAATAGGAATACGATGAATACATCCCTCTCCCTGAATATGGAGAGGGAAATTTTCTACTCAAAATAGAAGGTTTATTATATAAAGGTAGAACGTATAAAACAAGGAGTTATTTCGATGAATCAAAGTGTTGCAAAGGCTCTTCAATTGCTCGAACTTTTTACGAAAGAAGAACAAAAAGAATTAACACTACAAGATATTTCCATTCAGGCGAACATTCCAAAGCCAACTGCTTATCGTCTTTTAACAACACTTGAGAAGAGTGGTTTTTTATATAAAACGAAATCTTCAGCTCATGATAGTCGCTATGGGCTAGGGTTGCGTTTATTAGAGTTAGGTCAGCTCGTTTCAGAAAGACTTGAATTACGAGCGCTTGCTTTACCTAGTATGGAAGCACTAGCGAAAAGAATAAATGAAGTCGTTCATTTAGTTATCGTCAACCAGAACAAAGCAATATATATTGAAAAAGTAGATAGTACGCGAGCATTACGATTAAATACGAGAGTTGGAAAAAGCGCACCATTGCATATTGGCTCTGGGCCTAAAATGTTACTCGCACACCTTCCAGAGCAACAATTAAATAAGCTGCTTGAAGAAGCATCCTTTGCGAATCGAAAAGAACTTATAAAGGAGTTAGAAAGAATTCGTACAGTAGGGTATGCCTATAGCGTTGGTGAACAGGATCGCGACACTACTGGAATTTCTTATCCTATTTTTGACTTCACAGGGCGTGTGATTGCATCGCTTGCAGTGAGCGGACTGTCCACCTATTTTGAAGGAGATAAGTTACTAGAAATTAAGCGTGAATCGGAGAAAACAGCGCAAGAAATTTCCCGGAAGCTCGGGTACCGATTTGCTGAGTAAGTAACAAATGCGATATTGAAGGATTAACAGTAAAAAAACAGCTACGCTCGATACAGATTAAATAGTTATTCGTGTACAGATTGACGGCGATGCATAACTAAAGTGATGGAGTGGGTACAATGAACACAGTTTTTATTGCAGGGCATGCACGGCTGCCATCTGGTATGGCTGCGAAAAGTATTTATGAAACATTAACGATAACAGCGGAGATCGATAAAAAATATGGTGTAATTGTAACAACGAGCTGTACATTAGCAACAATGCATGGGCGTGAATTTATTGAACAATTATTAAAAGGCTATAGCTTAAAGGATGGAATCGAGCAACCTGTTCATGCAATTAGAGATCATTACTTAGGAAAAGCAGGGAGTGCAATTGAATCAGCGATAAAAGATTTATATAAGCAATATGAAGCATATAGCGCAGGGAAAGAGATGTAAAATCATATTCGACTTTTATGTTTTTATTTAAAGTAGGAAAGAACGCACACAGCGATAATTTAATCGGATGGATGCGTTCTTTTTATTTTATGCTTTAGTACGGTTATTGGGGATAAGATTGCACAAATCAATACTTCCTATATTGTAGACTATTTCTACTCCCAAGCAGGTAGCATTTTCGATAGTGGTTTATCCTTTCGATATCCTAGCGCATATTCAGCTTGCATAATGGTGTGAATTTCCCGCGTACCTTCATAAATAACTGGCGCTTTAGAATTACGTAAAAATCGCTCAACTGGATATTCATCGGAAAATCCATACGCCCCATGGATTTGTACGGCATCATCTGCGGCTTTGTTGGCAAAATCGCATGCTTGCCATTTAGCAAGTGATGTTTCGCGCGTATTTCGTTTTCCTTCATTTTTTAATTCGCCAGCCCGATAAACGAGTAATCGACTCATCTGCATTCCGGCCTCCATGTGGGCGATCATTTGTTGAACGAGCTGGTGTTTCCCGATTGGTTTACCAAACGTTTCACGTTCATGGCAATATTCAACGCTTGCCTCTAAACAAGCCATAATTTGGCCAACGGCTCCAGCAGCAACGGTGAAGCGCCCATTGTCTAAGGACGACATCGCAATTTTAAAGCCTTCTCCTTCTTCTCCGAGCAAGTTTTCTTTCGGTACTTTTATATTTTCGAAAAATATTTCTCCTGTATTACCGGCACGTATCCCGAGCTTCCCTTTTGTTGCTTTTGAAGAAAATCCGTCCCATGTTCTTTCAACGATAAAAGCAGAAATTCCTTTATGCCGTTTTGCTTTATCAGTGTATGCAAATACTAAAAAGTGATCGGCAGTATCACATAGAGATATCCACGTTTTTTGACCGTTTAAAATATAGTAATCGCCGTCTTTAACTGCAGTTGACTGCAGAGCAGCTACATCAGAGCCTGCCCCTGGTTCAGTTAGACCAAATGCGCCAATTTTTTCTCCCTTCGCTTGAGGAACAAGATATTTTTGCTTTTGTTCTTCATTCGCCCACTGTAAGAGGGACATACTATTTAAACCAGTATGTACAGAAACTGCCGTACGAAATGCTGTATCGCCTCGCTCTAGCTCTTCGCAAACGATGGCAAGTGCATTATAATCCATCCCACTTCCGCCGTATTGTTCCGGAATGCAGACTCCCATTAAGCCAAGGTCAGCGAGCTTTTGAATGATTGCTGGGTCAAATTTTCCCTCACGATCCCACTCAGCAATATAAGGCATGATTTCTTTGTCAACGAAAGTACGAACGGTTTGTCGTAACATCTTTTGTTCTTCTGTAAAATTAAAGTCCATTTGTCTATCTCCTCGTTTCTTCTATTTTTTTATAGGATAAAATTTCTTCATTATGCTCCCCCGCATTTGGAGGATGATGCCGGAAGGTAGTAGGTGTTCTTGAAAGTTTTAACGGACTACCGATCATTTTAATCGAACCAGCAGTAGGGTGTTCGTAATCAATGAACATTTCTCTTTCTTGCAAATGTGGGTCATGTACAACTTCTGAAATATTTTGAATTGGACCACAAGGAATGTTGTTTAATCTGCATTGTTCTTGCCAATAGGCAGTCGATCTTTCCTTTAAAGTCGATTGAATATAAGGAATTAATTCGTTTCTATATTTTACTCGATCTGGATTCGTTAAGAAGCGTTTGTCTTCAGCAAGCTCAGGTGTATGTAAAACTTTTCTGCAAAATAAGCGGAATTGGTTATCGTTACCGATAGCGATGACGATTTGACCATCGTTTGTATAAAATGTTTGATAAGGAACGATGTTTGCATGCTCATTACCAAGCGGGACAGGTATTTTTTCTGACATCAAATAATTACTACCTATATTGATAAGCGAGCTTACTGCCGCATCGTATAGTGAAATATCCAGCTTCTGTCCTTTACCAGATTGCGTTCTTTCTAGTAATGCGCCTTGTATTCCTATACAAGCATAAAGTCCGGTGAGTATATCGGTAATTGCGACACCAACTTTTTGTGGTCCCGATTGGTCTGTACCAGTAATGCTCATTAGTCCGCTCATTGCTTGAATAATAAAATCATAGCCTGGTAAATCGCGATAAATGCCGGTTTCTCCAAATCCTGTAATGGAACAATAAACGATTTGCGGATTTATTTCGGAGAGAACTTCATAATCAATTCCAAACTGTTTCATTTTGCCCGCTTTAAAATTGTTAACAATAACGTCGCTTTCTTTAACTAATTGTTTAATTTGCTGAATGCCTGATGCAGACTTTAAGTCAACCGTTATACTTTTTTTGTTTCGGTTGGCACATAAATAATAAGCGCTCACTCCATTTTTAAAAGGAGGTCCCCATTTACGTGTATCATCACTTCCGCCAGGTGCCTCTACTTTAATAACCTCGGCGCCTAGGTCACCTAGAACCATCGTACAATAAGGTCCTGCTAATACTCGAGATAAGTCTAAAATCTTTATATTGCTTAATGCTCCTGCCAAGTTTTTTCCTCCTTTCTATTCAATTTTGGTTTAAAAGAAGTGGCGATCGCTTACAAGTAATAGGTTGTCGAATGTTTAGGATAGGCGATTATATAAATGTTTTTTCGATCACCATAAAATACAAAAAAAGCCAATTCAAACTAATTACAGAGATTGCTGTAATTAATATGAACTGGCTTTTACTTGCTGGAACATTCCTGGAGTAGAAATGTAAGCAAGTTAGGCAGTTAGTTTTTTCAGATCATTAAGTAAATAATGATTATCACTAGTATAGCGTATTCTGAAAATATTGTAAATGCTGCTTTCGCTTTAGATTGAGTCACGTATTTGTGGGTGTTATTTACAATCTTGAATAAAATACCCTAGTCGTATTATTCAATTTTAAATTTGGTGCGTTTACCGCCGTTGACATATGCTTCTCTTTCTGCGGGCAGTGTCTTAACTAATTAGCGAAATTATTTAGATGGCGCTTTTATTTGGCAACTTTTTGTAGCTTTGTAATCATCTTCAACGCTTTGCCAGTTCCTATAGCGACCGATTCCAATGGGTTTGGAGCAAGGTGTACGGGTACATGTATTTCATTAGAAAGCCATTCTTTTATCCCATTTAACATAGAGCCGCCACCTGTTAAAACAATGCCGTTATCTACGATGTCGCCACTTAATTCCGGAGGACAATCTTCTAATGTTGAACGGATCGCCTCTAAAATCTGCTCCAACGACTCTTGTAAGGCGTCGTACACCTCAAAAGAAGTAATTGCTACGGTCTTTGGTAAACCTGTTACCATATCTCTGCCACGCACTTCCATTGTTTGCTCTTTATGATTTGGATGTGCGTAGCCAATTTCCATAAGTACATTTTCAGCTGTACGCTCCCCGATTAATACGTTATGTTTTTTGCGTATATACTGAATGATTTCATTATTCATTTTGTCTCCCCCGATACGTACTGACCGACACGAGACAACACCACCGAATGAAATGATGCCGATTTCTGAAGTTCCACCACCAATATCGACAATAACATTAGCAATTGGTTCATCTACTGGAAGATCTGCTCCAATTGCCGCTGCAATCGGTTCTTCTATTAAATGAACTTGCTTTGCACCATAACTTGAAATTGCATCATGGATAGCGCGCCGTTCTACTGCTGTACTCCCTGATGGTGTACAAACGACAACAGTCGGCTTTCTCATTGATAAACCAATCCGTTTGCTAATTTTCTTTAAAACTACCTTAAGCATTTGCGCTGTAATATCATAATCCGCAATAACACCATCTTTCAATGGGCGTATAGGGATAATATCTTTTGGAGTTTTTCCGACCATTTCTTTAGCTTCTGCACCAACTGCAATTACTTCTTTCGTATTCATATTCATAGCTACGACAGATGGCTCGTTGTAAACGATGCCTTTTTGTTTTGTATAAACGAGTACATTCGCTGTACCGAGATCAATCCCTATTTCTGCATGCGATAACATGTAATTCCCTCCCGTGATGTAGGATCGTTTTATTTCGCAGGATTGCTTCAATTTTAATTTAGTATGCAGCCCCTATATTTACAGTGTTTCTATAATACCCGTTTATTTTTGGGGGTAAACAACGAACTAATTTCTCAATTGAATCTTTCTGCCTATTAATAAATTAGTTTAGCTTAAGGTCAGAAATCAAGTAACATTTTCATTACAAAAAAGCTCTAATGTAACAAAAACAGTGGAATTCAAAGTGTGTCAACCATCATTTGCTGGCAATTTTCACCACTTTATTATGTTTTATCCTATTCACGTAAATTTAGGGAACTACGAAACTATTAGTTTATAACGATTTAGTAAATTACTTTTGAGTAGGTCACTCTATTTACGTATTTTGGAAAATTAAGCCACAAATATTACAAAAATCGTATGCTATGATTATTTTGCAAAACAAAAAACAAAGGAGCGTGTTTCAAACATGTTTAAAAAGATAGGTATCGTATCAGCGTTATCAACCGCACTATTGTTTGGTGGAGCATTTCAACATTCTGTAGATGCATCTGCAAAAGCAGATCAAGCTCAGAGTCCTATATATAGTAAAAAAGTCTATTATTCTATTAATGGAAAGTGGCAGGAAGGCTCATGGGAAAATTGGGAAAGTATACTAAATAAATATCTTCCGAACTGGGGAAAGAACATCCATTGGAATATTAAAAAAGAGCAGCCAAAGCAGGAAATACCAGCACCACAGCCAAAGCCAGAGCAACCAAAGAAAGAAACACCAGCGCCACAGCCAAAGCCAGAGCAACCAAAGAAAGAAACACCAGCACCACAGCCAAAACCAGAGCAACCAAAGAAAGAAACACCAGCACCACAGCCAAAGCCAGAGCAACCAAAACAGGAAGCACCAGCACCACAACCAAAACCAACACAACCAAAACAAGAACAACCAACAAATGAACAACACGGTCAGCTCAGTCAATTTGAAATCCAAGTTGTTGAACTAACAAATAACGAAAGAGCGAAACAAGGGTTAGCACCTTTAAAAATAGATACAGCGTTAAGTAAAGTTGCTCGTGAAAAATCACGCGATATGGCCGTTAATGGTTATTTCGACCATAATAGCCCGACGTACGGTTCACCATTTGATATGATGAGAAGCTATGGAATTAGCTATCGAACTGCTGGGGAGAATATTGCGAAAGGGCAACGTACACCACAAGAAGTAGTTACGGGTTGGATGAATAGCCCAGGTCACCGTGCAAATATATTGAACGGAAACTACACACACATTGGTGTTGGGTATGTTAAACAAGGAAATCATTGGACACAACAATTTATCGGAAAGTAATTGTATAGCTTATAGAAGCTGGATCTAAAGAAATCAGGCAATTCATTCGCGAGGGTGAATAGTGCCTGATTTTTTTATGTACAATAATTTATTGCTTACGAAAAGGTCGATTCCGTCACAGCCGATTGCAGAAAATTACTACGTTTATTGAAGATAATACAATCCAATAAGGGGCTTTCTAATTTAAAAATTGTCCATACAAATATGTACTTGGAACGTGTAATAAAGCACTAATTTAAAATTATTTAAGGAATTGGTATAATTAGTATTTGATAATGTTTTAGTGTACGCTTTTTACAGTAGCTAAAACTACATGAACAAGGGAGGAATGCATCGTATGAATGGAAAGAGATGGTTAGCCATTTTGCTAGCTGCAGCATTGTTATTCATTTCAATTGGCTTTCGTTTTGCAACAAGTGTTGCATCGGATCAATTTGAAAATTTATTTGCTCCACAAGAAAGTCTTTTTACGGAAAATGTGCTTGTTGAAGGAATGGGGGATAAAGTAGTTGTATTAAATGTAAATGGAGTTATTCAAGATCTTGGAGAAAATCCATTTATGAGTACACTTACATATAATCATAAACAATTTTTACAAATGATTGAAGCGGCAGGAGCAGATCCGTCCATTGATGGTATTATTTTACAAGTTAATTCACCAGGTGGGGGAGTTGTAGAAAGCGCAGAAATTTACGAAAAAATTGTTGAAATTCAAACAGAGCATGAAAAGCCTATCTATGTATCGATGGGCAATACAGCAGCTTCTGGAGGGTATTATATTGCTGCACCTGCAGATAAAATTGTTGCTCATCCAGCAACGATTACCGGTTCAATCGGTGTCATAATGGAAAGCATAAATTTCGCCGATTTAGCGGAAAAATATGGTGTTGATTTTAATACGATAAAAAGTGGTGAGTTTAAAGATATTATGTCAGCTTCTCGTGAAATGACAGATGAAGAGAGGCAAATTTTGCAAACGATGATTGATGAAATATACAATGACTTTGTCGATGTTATCGTCGATGGCAGAGGAATGACAGAGGCAAAGGTTCGTGAGCTTGGTGATGGAAGAATCTATACAGGTAAGCAAGCTGTAAATAATGGCCTTGTTGATGACTTAGGTACATTGGATGACACAATAAATATGATGATCGAAGACTATGATTTATCAGGCGCACAAGTCGTTGAGTATGATTCTGAGCTTGGGTTTTGGGGAATGCTAGGAATTTCTATGAAAAGTATACTGAAATCGGATTCCGAATTGGTACGAATTATGACATTGTTAAGAGAGTCGGAGAGTCCGCGCGCAATGTATTTATACTCAAGGTAAGGGGTGTTTAAATTGGACGATAATCAAAGAAATGAGTCAGAAGAATTATCCGTACATGAGGAGCACTCTCGACCGAATGAGTATCGATATGCAGGGTTTTGGATGCGGTTTTGGGCGTATGTTACGGATTTAATTATTGTTTTTAGCATTAATGGTATAGTACTTAGCCCTTTAAAATTTTTCAACGATGGGTTCGTTATCGATATTGGCTTTTGGACGCTAAATGGTATTTTAGCTGGCGTGCTATCTTATATCTACTTTCTAATCATGACGAAATTGTATGGGCAAACAGTTGGAAAAATGATCTTTGGATTGCGCGTTATTAATGAAAATAATGAGCCGTTAACGTGGAGTGATTTATTTTTTAGAGAAGTGATTGGACGGTTTATACATCGAGTTATTTTCATTACGGCTATTTTGTATCTTGTTGTAGCTTTTACATCTGAAAAGCAAGGGATACATGATATGTTTGGAAATACAAGAGTTGTTCATATTAATTAACAGTCTAGAAGCAATCCAAATAATCGACTCATAGGAGGGATCCCTTTTGTGCGGGAGGTATACACTGCTTGCTGATGAACTGGAAATAAGAAGAGAATTTTCTATTGAACATGCGATAGAAGAATACGGAATTAGTTATAATATAGCGCCAGGGCAAAACGTATTAGCAATCATTAATGATGGAAAGAAAAAAAGAGCTGGATATTTGCGTTGGGGTCTCGTACCTTCATGGGCAAAGGATGAGAAGATCGGCTATAAGATGATTAATGCAAGAAGTGAAACAGCACATGAAAAGCCGAGCTTTAAACGGCTTATGTCACGAAAAAGATGTTTACTAGTTGCTGATAGCTTTTACGAGTGGAAGAAAACAGAGGCTGGTAAAGTACCCCAAAGAATCCAGCTTCGTGATCGAAAGTTGTTTACTTTTGCCGGTTTATGGGACAAATGGGTACGAGGTGAAAAAACATTATTTACGTGTACAATGCTAACGACTACAGCTAATGAATTCATGCAGCCTATTCATCACAGAATGCCGATCATCTTGCCAAAAGATAAAGAAGATTCATGGATTGAAGCAGAAGCGTGGCAGCCGGAGCAATCCGTTCAATTTTTACAATCGGTTAAATTTGATCCATTAACCGCTTATTCAGTTAGCACGTATGTAAATACAGCAAAAAATGATGATAAAAAGTGTATTGAGGCAAGTGAATAACATTGCTAAATATGAACGGATTGCATGAAAGTGTTAATGATTAGCAGTGATCTGAGAAACATTAAAGTGAGGTTAGCGGAATATTTAGGGCGTATTGTTCTATTAATTGAAGGAAGGTGTTTACGAATGATCCGTGTGTTATTCGTCTGTTTAGGGAATATTTGTCGTTCACCAATGGCTGAAGCAATTTTTCGTAATTATGTACGTGAAGCACAACTAGAGGGGAAAATAAAAGTAGATTCAGCAGGAACTGGTAGCTGGCATGTAGGTAAGCCTCCACACCATGGGACAAGAGACATATTAGAACGTGAGCAAATTAGCTATGAAGGGATGAAAGCAAGGCAAGTGCATAAAGAGGATTGGAATTCCTTTGACTATATTATTGCAATGGATGCGCAAAATATGGACGATTTAAAAGACTTTTTCCAACAAGAGGAAGGCCCAGTTGTTAAAAGGCTTATGGAATTTGTAGTCGATCCAGCAGAATTAGATGTACCGGATCCTTATTATACCGGTAATTTTAATTACACATATGAGCTTGTTTCCAATGGGTGCAAAAATTTACTAACATATATTAAAGAACATGAAAGCATATAAATAAGGAGAGGTTAATAATGGGAAAACGCAATTTATGTACTGGAGTATTAATTGGCGCAATAGTAGGTGGGGTAGTATCTTTATTTGATAAGAATACTCGAGACTATACGAAAAACAAATGGAGCGAAACGAAAGCTGCAACAGCATCTTATTTTACTAATCCTGCAGAAGCTGTACATAGTTTAAAACAATGTGTGCAACAAGTGAATCATACGATTAACAATGAGGCACAAAATACAATTAATGCTCTTGAGCAAGTAGAAAATACATTAACTAAAGTTCTTAAAAAATAAACGAAAAGGAAGCGGGAATGAATGAGCAGGATGAAACTTTTTGTTAAACAATTGTATACGCAAATTATAGAGGCAGACGTGCTCGGTTTATCTGCGCAGCTTGCTTACTTCTTCCTGCTTTCACTTTTCCCTTTTTTATTATTTTTAATTACATTGTTAGGTTATTTGCCAATTGATGAAAATACAGTTATTGATTTCCTTAGAGGATATGCTCCTGAGGAAATCATTACATTAATTCAAGCAAATGTTACGCAGCTCGTTTATACGAAAAACGGGAGCTTGTTGTCGATTACGATTATCGGAACGCTATGGTCAGCTTCTAACGGAGTTAATGCAATTACGAGAGCATTTAATCAAGCGTATCAAGTGGAAGAGGATCGCTCCTTTGTTGTTGCACGGCTTATAGCCATTGCTTTGACAATAGCAATGATCGTCGTTATAAGTATAGCGTTATTGCTGCCGGTATTTGGAAAAATGATCGGTGTTTATTTATTTTCATTTGTAAATTTATCGGACAACTTTTTACAAATATGGAATATGTTACGTTGGATTGTGTCTTCACTCGTGTTCTTTATCGTTTTATTAGCTTTATACATGTTAGCACCTAACAAAAAAGTGCGTCTTGGAGATGCTGTTTGGGGAGCTATGTTTGCAACATTTGGCTGGCAATTCGTTTCCTTTGCCTTCTCTTATTACGTAAATACGTTAGGTAATTATTCAGCAACCTATGGAAGTTTAGGTACAGTAATCGTATTAATGATCTGGTTTTATATTACAGGAATAATCATAGTCGTAGGCGGGGTTATAAATGCAATTTTACATCGTACTAGTAATGAGGTGAGGATATAGACTTATGTTAATCGATAGAGGTGAGGCTCCAATCATCACTAGTCGAATCATGGAACCATATATCATTTTTCCTATTACTTATCGGACGTTAATATTATGTTTGTTTTAGCAAACGTAATCCATTCAAAATTACTATTATTGTACTTCCTTCGTGACCAATTACCCCTAACGGCAAATCAATTATTTGAAAAAAGTTTGAAAAAATTAAGGTGACAATTACAGCTAATGAAAAAAATACATTTTGCTTTACGATTCGGTTCATTCGCTTTGATAAATCAATCGCACTCGTAATTTTGGATAGGTTATTTTTCATTAAGACGATATCTGCTGTTTCTAATGCTACATCGGTACCTTCGCCCATTGACACTCCGACATTTGCTGTTGCAAGCGCTGGCGCGTCGTTTATTCCATCTCCAACCATAGCTACTTGTTTATACTGCTTCTTTAGACGCTTCAATTCTTTTACTTTATCCTCAGGTAAACATTCAGCAATGTAACGATCGACTCCAACTTCTTCCGCAACGGCTCGAGCGGTAATTTCATTATCGCCAGTAAGCATAATTGTATCGATACCGTGCTGTTTCAATGTTTTGATCGTTTGCTTCGCATCGTTTCGAATCGTATCTTTTAAAGCGAACAGGGCTACGACTTTTTCGGCATGTTTAACAAATACAATTGTTTTTCCTTGTTTAGCTAATTGTGCAGCGATTCCTTCCTGAAACTGTTCGGCTAGATCTTTTCCGACAAAGTCAGATTTCCCAATGTGCCACTTTTCTCCCCGAACAGTTGCTTCTACGCCGTTTCCACCAACCGTTTTCATATTTTCAACAGTGCTATTTTTGATGAAGTACCGATTTTTTTCTTCTTTTAAGCTGTACGATGTAATTGCGCGTGCAAGTGGATGCGTAGATTCATTTTCGATTGCTCCTACAGTCGATACGAGAAGATTTTCATCATAGTTTGGATCGAAATAGGCATCGGTAACGATTGGTTTTCCATTTGTTAGCGTCCCGGTTTTGTCAAAGGCGAATAATTTCATATTATTGAAGTTTTCAACGTGTACACCACCTTTAAATAATACACCATTCTTTGCACTATTTGATATAGCAGATAAAGTGGCTGGCATAATAGAAGCGACGAGTGCGCATGGAGATGCGACAACGAGCAGCACCATTGCACGGTATATACTTTGTGTGAGTGTCCAATCAAAAAGTAAATAAGGTAAAAACATCATTACAATAACAGTTACAATAACAATATTTACATATGTTCCTTCGAATTTTTCAATAAACAACTGAACTTTTGATTTTTCTTCCTTTGCTTGCTGAACCATTTGAATAATTTTATGGAATAACGTTTCATTTGCATTTTTTGTAATCTTAACAGTAATTGAACCATTCATTGCGACCGTTCCTGCAAATACGTCTTGATCGATTGCTTTGTTAACAGGTATCGATTCTCCTGTAATAGCACTTTCATCAATTGCTGTGTTACCTTTAATGATTACCCCATCTGCAGGAATACGTTCGCTTGCCCGTACAAAAATCTCATCACCAATTACGAGCTCAGATACGGGAACGGTCTTTTCTATTCCGTTGGTAATTCGCAACGCTTCTTCAGGTTGGAGTTCCATAAGTGCGGAGATTTCTTTGTTACTTTTGTTCATTGTATACGTCTCAAGCGCACCGGCAAGAGCAAAAATAAATATTAAAATTGCGCCCTCTGTCCAAAAACCAATTGCTGCTGATCCGATTGCTGCAAAAATCATTAGTAGCTCCACATTTAGCTCTTTATTTTTTATCGTTTCAGTTATTCCTTCTTTAGCTTTGGCATACCCGCCTATAATAAAAGCAGCGATATGCATTCCTGAAAAAACAGCGAGAGGAAGATGGCTTTCTAATAACCAAGCGGCTAATATAATAATTCCACTCGCAATAGCAGCAATTAATTCACCGTGCTCTTTATAAATGTGGTTCAGTTTGTCTCTTTTTAAATGTTCTTTTTGTTTTTCTATTTGTATTGCATTTGCTTTAGTAGACATCTCATACCCTCCTATATAAATGATAACAAGAATCATTTTCAATTAATTATAATCATTATTAATAAGTAATAATTATAATACCATTAATCTTAGTAAAGTCAAGACATTACGTTTCATAGCTAATTACTAAACAGATTTTTATTTTTATAAAACAGTTTATAATAACTATTGATAACATTGGGTTAAACTGTTACAATCACAATTGTGTTTTATATGTAACAATTTATATTAAGGGGAGATCATAGTGAAAAGAGTATTTTTTTTAATTTTATTTTTGGGTTTTATTAGTCTGTTGACTGGTTGTGGTGCTGAGGATGCTAACGAAGGAAATAGTACAGATAATCATATTGAAGCCGACAATGCTGAAAGTAACAAAGACACAGTAGATGAAGCTTGGAGTCAAATTGAAGAAGCCGGTGAATTGGTAGTAGGCACATCAGGAACTTTAATTGCTGCATCTTATTTTGATGGTGAAGGGGAGAATGTAGACGAGTTAACTGGCTTCGATGTGGAGGTTATGCGTGAAATTGCAAACAGGCTAGGTGTTGATGTATCTTTTGAAATAATGGGTATTGATGGAATGTTGCCAGCTATTAATAGTGGGAGAATTGACGTAGCTGCAAATGATATTGAAATAACAGACAAGCGTTCAGAGAAATTTGACTTTAGTGAACCATATAAATACTCCTATTCGACGATGGTCGTTCGGAAGGGAGATTACTCCGGCATTGAATCATTAGAAGATTTAGAAGGGAAAAAGGCTGGTGGCGGAGCAACAACAATATACAGTCAAATTGCAGAGCATTATGGAGCAGAAGTAGTTACATATGGTAATGCTGGAAATGAAGCTTATTTACGAGACGTAGATAATGGTAGAACAGATGTTGTTATTAATGATTATTTTTTATGTAAATTTGGTGTTGCAGCTTTTCCAGACTTCGATATAACGCTACATCCTGATTTAATGTTCAATCCGACAGAAACAGCTGTAATTATGCCAAAAGGTGCAGATGAACTTCGTGAACGGATTAATGGTGCACTTGAGGAGATGCGAAAAGACGGGACATTAACAGAACTTGCAGAAATGTTTTATAAAGAGGATGCATCACAAAGACAGACTGAAGCTATTATTGAAATAGAAGGCCTTGAACTATAAAAACCTGAAGTGATTTGTCCAGAGAAAGCGAATTAAATAGTAAGATATCAAGGAACAAATATGCTGAAAAGACAACACTAAATTAAGCCAGTAATTAAACGTAAATACTGGAATGCATAAAAAGATTTAAGAGCTATTTTTGCTTCATGCAAATTGAGTTATTTTGGAATGGAAGGTGGCGAATCCAGCGGGAAAGCATGCGTCTTGAGGCCCCACGTTGAGCGCTCTTTGCGAGTGAGTAGGCTCAAGCCTTGCCCGTGGAAAGCGTCTGCCTGCAGTGAAAGATGACGGAGCTATAAAGTCTGGATATTTCCAAAATGAATTAGAATAAATAGGCTAAACTTAATGTTTAAATAAACTATACGAGGGGATAGCAGATGGATTTTAATGGGTTTAATTTTGGTGGTTTATTTGATATCGAGCTAGCATTGAGAAGCTTGCCCTTCGTACTCGGTGGACTGCCAATGACATTATTCGTATCCTTTACTGGTATGGGCATCGGGCTTGCTCTTGGGATATTTTTAGCCTTGGCTCGTAGCTCAAAAATACTTCTATTCCGCTGGCCAGCTCGGATGTATATTTCTTTTATGCGCGGTACGCCCATGCTTGTATTTTTATTTATACTGTATTTCGGGTTACCAATTGTTGGGATTGAATTTTCAGCACTTGCAGCTGCGTCACTTGGTTTTGGTTTAAATAGTGCGGCCTATATTGCTGAAATAAACCGTGCAGCGTTAAATAGTGTGGATAAGGTGCAGTGGGAATCGGCGAAAGCATTGAATTTAAATTACGTAGTTACATTAAGAAAGATCATATTCCCACAAGCGACAAGGATTGCTGTTCCACCGCTTACAAATGTATTTTTGGATATTATTAAGGCGACATCTCTTGCAGCAGTAATTACGGTTCCAGAGCTTTTTCAAAGGGCACAAATTGTTGCTGGGCGTGAATTTGATTCAATGACATTATACGTGTTAATTGCTTTAATTTATTGGCCGCTTTGTACAATTATCTCATTCTTTCAAGAACGTCTTGAAGTGCGATACAGTAAATATTTAACATCTAATTGATAGATTAGCATGCGTTTAAAGTTGTGTTGAAAGTGGAGGGGGTTATGACATCTTCAGTGGCTTTGGCTCTCTAGGTTTATCAATTTTCTAATGTCATGCAAGGACAATGAGATTATCCATTATCTACTGAGTGGACAGTATGAGTAAAATGTTTGTGGGGGAACAGATGTACGAATCTAACTAGATAATATGTGATCAATTTTACTTCGAACGATATACACATGAATAACACCGTTGATTTTCACTGCAGGTGGATGCTTTCCGCGGGCACGGCTTCAGCCTCTTCGGAAGAAAACCACTTCCTGCAGGGTCTTCAGACGCGTGCTATTCCCGCAGGAGTCACCACCTTCCGTTACAATCAACTGGGAGTGGGTACATCATCTAGGGATAATTTAGTCGTGTTCCATGAAAAAAAGGACCCTCTTTTGTATAGTTAAGTTACGACAACACAACTAACTAAAGAAAAGAGGTCCTTAAATGAAAAATATCATATCTCAATTTACTTTGAAAGAATTAAGCGTAGTGTATATCTACTGCGGTCGGTAGGAATCAATACTAAAATTAACGAATACAAAGAGAGGTTTT
>NZ_JBPYCS010000018.1:0-53839 GCF_051846935.1 Virgibacillus sp. W0430 | reverse complement strand
TGAATGGATAGAAGGATTAACTGCATCAGAATTACAACAGCGAGAAGAAGAAACGGTAAATCAAAAGTTAAGCGACATGGAGAAATTGAAACAAGACAATGACATGCTTGCTATGGCTGTCTTAGAATTATCACAAACAATATTGAATGGAGGCAAGTAAATGTTGGCTATGTTATTTGCAACTTATATTATTCGAGGAAAATGGGCTTATGCAGATGTGCCGGATTTATTAAAAGAGGATGTAAAACAATTGTTAATAGCAGAAGGTAGAGAGGATTTAATAAACGCCCAATAGGCGTTATTTTTATGTCGGAAAACAGGGGGTTGGGGATGACAATTGAAATAGGAGTATTAATAGCAGCACTGTCTTTATTAATGGGTGTGTTAGGTTATCAGCTAAACAGACAAAAGCATCAATTAATAGAGCAAAAGGAGATACGATCGGAAAGTCAAAGTGGTGCAGAGGTAAAAGCTGAACTCGGCTATATTCGAAAGGGAGTTGATGACATTCGGATCGATTTAAAAGCGAACGAAAAGAACATTGCTCATTTATCAGAAAGGGTTACCAGAGTAGAAGAATCTAGTAAACAGGCACATAAAAGAATAGATGTATTGGATAGTCCTGATAAATAGGGCTATTTTTTATTTTTGAATAGGAGGTTTTAACATTGAAAATAAACTGGATGGTACGTATTAAAAATAAAACATTTTGGTTGGCGCTAATTCCTGCAATATTATTGATTGCGCAAATTGTTAGTGGGTGGTTTGGGTATGACATAGCAGCTGATCTAATAAAACAAGAAGTTACAAAGTTTATAAATGCTGTATTTAGTGTGCTCGTTATATTAGGTATTGTAGTTGATCCAACAACAAAAGGAACTAGCGATAGTAAACAAGCTAGAAAATATAAAAAGCCTAGGAGTGATTTATAATGAATGTTAAAGTAAAACAAGTTAAACTTATTAAACTCGGTTATGGTGAGGTCATGCGTCCATACGGTGCTGATAACAAATTAGGTGCTAAAACCAAAAGAGCAACCAAGCAATTCCAAATTGATTATAATCGTATTTTTAATAAAAATATTACAGAGGACGGTTTACCAGGTCCACAAACGGATAAGGCGCTCGACCATGCTATTAGCCAAGCAGGCATAAAAGGCACTAAAAACTTTAACATTAACGAGTTTCGTTGCAAAGGTAGCCATAAACTTCCCAAAAATGGTATGGACAGTAGTCTTATTACAAAACTCGAAGAATTACGTTTCAAGCTTGGTGGACATGCTGTTATCATCAATTCCGGTTATCGTACACCGGCACACAATCGAGCGGTTGGCGGTGCTAGTAAATCACAGCATTTGTATGGTAAGGCAGCGGATATTGTTGTAAAAGGTGTAATTGCTAGTAAGGTTTATGCTGTTGCGGATAAGTTATTTAATGGAGTCGGAAAATACAATACATTTACGCACGTTGATACGCGGACTTGGAAAGTTAGATTTTAATTAAATAAAGAGTCTCGTTCTATGTAGCGAGGCTCATCTATCTAAAAGCAGGGGGAACCTGCCTTTTAATAGTCTTTTCAATTTGCGTTAAATTATCCGCTCGATGTTACAATTATATAACAAAAGTATCATTTTCGTGACAATTGGTATCAATGAGTGATAGTATGTATTTACATTACAAATATGTATATATGTAATCTAATGCAATATACCACCGTTTTTAGCATAAACTTTTCAATATAAGGGAATGATTATGCGGAAAAGGTGGTTTTATACATGAACAAATTCTATTTTTTATATAATAAAAGGAGGTTGACCGCATTGAGACAAGCTGAAAGAAATGAAAATGGCTATTACAGCGTTGACGATGTGATCGACTGGTTTTTATCAAAAGGTTCCATGTCACCTAAAAAACTTCAGAAGTTATTATACTATGCCTATTCATGGACATTGACTTTGGAAAACGAGGATACCGAATCATTAGATAACAAATTATTTGACGAAAGATTTGAAGCTTGGGTTCATGGTCCGGTTATTCCTAAGGTTTATCGTGAGTATAGTTTTCTTGGATATAACAACATTCCGAGAATCGAAGGGGATATACCTGTTTTCCAAGAAGACATTGAATCTATATTAAATCAAGTATGGGAAGTTTATGGAGATTATACTGGAGATGAACTTGAGAGCATCACTCATCAAGAATCGCCGTGGTTGAATGCAAGATCAGGATATAAGCCGTTAGACAGATGCAATGAAACAATCAAAGATGAAGATATTTTCGAGTGCTATGGTGCGAGACTCTAAAAGTAAAACCAAAAACGCTAGAAAAAAAACGGTTGTTTCTGATGAAATAAGACCTACCTATAAAGTTAAAACAAAGACATCTCCAAAATCTAATGATGTAACGTTCGATTTTTCGTATACTGAATGGCTAAAAACTATCAAACATGGTGAATTCACAAACAAGTTAAAGGGATCGAACGAATTCGCCAAATTAATTTACACAGTGATGAATAAATTGATACCTTATATAACCGAGCACTGGCATTGGATAGAAAAAAATGCCTATCCTGGTAGTGGTCATCATTGTCATCCTGTAGTTCCAGAAAAACTACATAAAGTAAAAGAAATTATTAACAAAACACATTCGGTGGATTTAGAACCAATGATCGAAAATGATAAAAGTAAAGTTTTGTGGCAGTTAGGTCACCAAGGTGCTGTTAGATTAATAGTTTATTATATGTCTAGTAGCAAGACATTCTACCCCTTATTTGTTGACTATCATCATTTAATCCATCCAGTAAGCGGAGATAAAAGAAGTCAAATTAAACATAATGATTACAAGAGAAAACACTGGTGCCCTGTTGAGTCGTTTAATTAATCCTCGAAATGAGGATTTTTCTTTTTACCCAAATAAGACCACCTTTCGGTGGCCTACTCCTTAATAACACCATACTTCTGTAACCAAATTAAACTCATACACAAACTTTTCTTCCGCATGGACCATAGCTCCACCAAAATAAACATAATCCTCATACTGCTCCAATTCATAAGCATCACCAAAATTTACTAAATGACCAGGCATTACTTTTTTCATATAAAATCCCCTCCTATAAATACAATCGAAAAAGGAAGGGATTAGGTGGCATCTGATATTAAATATTTTTTTCTAGAATATCTTTGTTTTTTAAGTAGTATTCATTCAACTTGATAGCATGATCCAGCTTCATGTTTCCTATTATCGATTTACCGGTAGCATAATCGCTTAAAGTCATTGGAGCGATACCAGTATCTTTGCTGATTTTATAGTTACTAATTTCCTTACTTTCGAGTAATTTTTGTATGTTTTCTTTAATATTCATTGCTCATCCTCCAACTTTCGTTTCACTCTTCTTAAAAATAAATATCGAATGCCAAGCAAGCCGATGATGACCCATATAATTATAATAAGTTTGGTTATCCAATCCATAATTTTGTGGTATACTTAGAGAAGAGAGAGGGAGGGGCTAACCCCCTCGTCTCAACCTTTTGTTTTCTAGCCTTAGCTTTTCAATTTCTAGTTTCGTCTTTCGGTTGGTGAGCCAAAGTTGACGAAGCGTGAGAATTGATATTGCTAAGGCTATTCCCTTTCCCAAGTATTCCACCTGTTCACCTCCTTGACTTGTTACTTATATTATACTACGGATTACCGTATTAATCAACTGTTTTATGATGATTTTTTATATTTTCAAGGTTTTTCAACTCTTTTATCGCTTGTTCTGCTGTGTAATCTTCTTCTAATTCTAATTTTGCAATAATGTGGATTAACTCTTTAACAAGTTGCTCTTTAAACATATGATCAATTCCTTTTTGGTAAAATTATAAAATAAGTGAAATAGATAATGTGATTGAGGTAAAATTAATATAACAGGTCGATATACATATGGTCACAAAATTGGTAACGACCCAATCGAAATAGATTGACATGAATTAAAAACAAAACAATATTTTAACAGGATAAATCTATTATTATTGATCATTTGAAATGAAAATAAAGGTACCGAAATGACCTTAGCTGGTTTCCGGTACCAAGAGTCGGGGGTTCAAATCCTCCCGGGCGCGCTTATACATTATACGTAGCAAGGGTACAGTTTTTTTGTTCCTTTGCTATTTTTTTATAAAAAGGTGGTTTGGTTACAATGGGTTTCCATCTTATTCTTGCTTTTCTGTTTTTGTAAGTTTGGAAATATAGGAGGATATAACTTTCCATAGTACTTTGTATTTTATGACGATGAATCCAGTTACTCGATAGACAGATTTTAGTTGCAATATGTAGAGGATCCGATAATACGTAATAGAGGGAGAATGATCCCCCCACAAAACAATAGTACTTAACTAGGATCTGACTGATAAAAATAATTAGGCGTTTCTAGATTATTTTTATATGGTTTATGATAAATGTGTGTTGTTGCAGGTGATATTGGTGGGATAAGCCAGACCCAGTTCCCAGTGACATTCCGGCCGCTTTTTATTTCGTTTTCTTCAAATTTCTTAAACTGCTTTGCTGCAGTGTGATGGTCAATGAGGGTAACACCAGCTTCTTGATAAGAATGTAAAACAGCAATATTCAATTCAATCAATGCTTTGTCGATCCACAGCGACCGGCTTGAATTAATGTCTAATCCCATAATCTCAGCAATCTTTGGTAATAAATTATAGCGGTCTTGGTCTGCAAGGTTTCTCGCTCCAATCTCAGTGCCCATATACCAGCCATTAAACGGAGCCATAGGGTACTCAATTCCACCTATCTCTAAACACATGTCAGAAATAATTGGAACAGCATACCATTTGACTCCAAGCTTGCTAACATCATTTAAGTGTGGATGAGTTATAGGAACCTCTTTAACAAGTTCGTTTGGGAGCTCAAATAATTTAGGGCTTTTTTCAAATTCTTGGATAACTAGAGGGAGAATATCAAAAGGTGTACGTTTCCCTTGCCATCCCATTCTTTCACACATATTTGTCAATTTAATAGATGTCGAGTCTCCGATTACGGCATCGTCATTTTTGTACCCAGCATAGCGTAATAATTGATGATTCCAGATTCTAATTGGGTCTACTCCGTTTATTCGAGGCGGAAAAATCGTTATTGTAGAGCGCACTTTACCATCGTTATAAGCAAAATCAATATGTTCTATTAATTTTTCATAGGCCGCTTCAGCCGTAAATATATTTCGTGCATCAAAAACATGTAATGTATTCCATAGTAAGCGGCCAATACAACGATTATTATTACGCCAAGCCATTTTTGCACCATATGATAATTCAAAAGATTTGTGAGAATACGTTTTTGTTCTATATATTTCACTTTTTATATCTTCAATTCGTTTCTCTTGTTTATCTTTTGATATACCTAATTCATCGTAACATTTTTTTATAAAATGTGTTGCTTCCATCAGTAAATTATTAGTTTTAATTGATATACTCATTAGCATCAACTCCACATTAACATTATCATAAATGAATCAACGAAAGTTAAAAAAGAATGTAAATTTCATGACTGTTTAATGGCGATTTTTTGAAAAGTTCATACTCGTTAGGACTGGAGTGAAAAACTTTATCAGTAGATCACTCAGATTAGCTGAAGTAAGCAAAGCAACCTATTGATAATAGCTTGATGCAGATAATTGAATTGTCGTATCTATGACAATAAAAACTCGTATATGAGGCCAAAATTACAAAGTACACATTAATAAACCGATTCCATGTAAAAACGATGTACCGTTGATGCTCTTTTATTCGATCCCAAAAAAGCAGTTCAATTAGGAATGCTGATTTGTACTCCTAAATTGAACTGCTTATTCTTAGTGATTCCATTTGAGCCATTGTATAGTTGTATTACTCGACTACTTCAACTTTAACCTCTTTATGCTCGTGTAAATCTTCATCGTCCTCAACATGAATTTGAATGTGATACGTTCCTGCTTGCTCAAATTTGTAGCTTGCTACATATTCTCCTGCTTTTGTTTCGTTGGCATCTGTCCAATTATGCCTTTCCGAATTTTCGTGCCATATTTCATACCGAACCGCTGCACCTGCCAAAGGAGCATCATCCATTTGGAGGTGAACCATTAGTTCCGTATCTTCAGCAGTAGTAACGTCTTCAGGCGCCATAAAATGCATGTGGAAGCCGTTTGTATGCGCATGATCCTCATCATCATGGCCTTCATGTCCTCCTGCATCCTGCTCATGATCATGTGCTTCTCCCGTACCAATAGTAATTTGTTTTTTAGGCATCGTATGCATGTCTCTTGCTGTCGTGTGGGCAAAGATAGAATACACGCCATCTTTTTCAAATATTACTTCTGCTGTATACGTGCCATCCTCATTATTTGTAGACGCGATAGTCGTACTATTATCTTCGTCATCGCCTAACCAGTATTCAAAATCTACTTCATTCGCATCTTCTACAAGCGTATCCCCATAAGTAACGGTTGCTTTTAACTCTACTGGTTCTCCTTTTTCAGCTGATTCGGGCAAGTCAAAGTCTACTTCTAATGTAGCTAGCTCTTCTTCAGTGTCTGTTGATTCATTTTCAGATTCTCCACCGCAAGCTGTTAATAAAGCAACCATTAAAATAAATGCGAAACTTAAGATCTTTTTCATTTTTTCCTCCTGTTAAATAGATTATTGTACCCGCTTTAAATCCTCTACAATTGCATCTATCGTTTCTGCTTCCATCCCACTATAATGTTTAATGACCTTTCCAGATGGATCGATTAAGAAAAATTTTGTGCCGTGTGTTACTTGATCATCATCAGGAAGCGGCTCTTGGAGCATTGATTTAAATGTTTTAATTGATAGCTCTTTAATTGCATTAAAGTTGTAACCAGTTAAAAAGGTCCAATTGCTCAAATCTGCCCCGTATTCATTTGCATAGTCTGTTAATACTTCCGGGCTGTCGTTTTCTGGATCAACTGTTAAAGAAACAAAATGCGCTTCGAGATCGTTTTCATTTAATTTGTCTTGGAGCTTTTTCATATTGCTAGTCATTGGTAGGCAGACCGTTGTACAGTTTGTGAAAATAAGATCGGCGATCCACCATTCCCCTTCAAAATCTTGTAAGTTTATTTGTTCATTATCCTGAGTAGTCGCTTCAAAGTTAGGGATAGACTCCGACATATTTGATTCTATTTCCTGATTTCCGCAGGCGGCGAGTAACAATATAAATATTAGAGATAAGCTTGCAATAAGTTTTTTCATAATTATCAACCTTTCTGTTTCCTAGGACAGCAATGATCGTTCATTTTATTAAAGACAACATCCATTGCTTCATGGAATGAATATACGTTACCACCAAATCCTTTTACAAACTTGCGTGCATGTTGTTCCCATTCGAAAGTAAGTACTTGGGGTTGACAGCACCCTATATCGATCGAATTGTCTGTGACAAACCAAGCCATGGAGGCATTAATTGTCGTTTGTCTAATAAAGTCAAGGCAAATTGCTTGAATAGGTTCTTCTCTAAATTGCCTGTGCCGTAGCAAGCCACAATGGGCACAGCAAGCGACTTCAATTTTATTGCCTGGAAAAATGAGACGGTACGTCATTTTAATATGATTTGCACGATTGCATAGTATACACGTATCTGTTTGAGGTTGTTCTTGTTTTTTATGTATGAGGCTAATACCACCAAAGGTTTTTACGATAATACCTTCTTCTACCAAAGGCTTTAGATCACGATGGATGGTCATTTCAGATACATCAAGTTCTTTACTAAGCTCTGAAATCTTCATATTTTCCTTTTCGAAAATAAGTTCTTTAATTCGATTTAGTCGAGCTGCGGGTAGCATAATTCCCCTCCTTCTCCTAGTGTTTCAATTAAACAACCTATAACATATCATAACATTATACGCGCATATTAAGGGATTAATGCTTGAACGTTCTGTGAAATGTATGTGACAAATGATTTGCTGGATCTAAAAAATCATAAAATATGTAAACACCTTGTATATTTGCTGGATGTAGGTACATGTCTTATACACGTAGTGGCTAAATGTCATAGGATAGTAGAGAACTTAAGGAAAGGGGATAAGAAAAATGAGACGTCATCGAAAGCCGAACTGGGGTTGTCAAAAACCAGTAAAGGAAGTTGTTTATCCAGTTAAGCAAAATATGGTGCACTGTTGCTCCGAAGAAACGATAAAACACGTTCATCCAATGCATACGACAGTTATGAACCACCATTTAGTAAAAAATGAACACGTATACCCGCATACGACTTCATATGGAAATACTGTGAATGAAGTTGATATAACCGGTATGGGTCCAGGAAGTCAGGTGGCCGGAGCAATGAGTCCAGGTTATCCAGGTATGGGTCCAGGAGGTCAAGTCGCAGGAGCAATGAGTCCAGGTTATCCGGGTATGGGTCCAGGAGGTCAAGTCGCTGGAGCAATGAATCCGAGTTATCCAGGTATGGGTGCAGGAGGTCAAGTCGCTGGAGCAATGGGTCCGGGGTATCCGGGTATGGGCCCAGGAATGACGGGAATGCACCATTGTAAAAAACCTACACACTATAAGTAGTGTTAGTACCGAAGAGCAGGGAAATATTTACCCTGTTCTTTTTTTGATTGGAAAGACGTAGCGTTACTTTTGTATTTGTAGCTTTTCGGTTTTGAAGCCATTATCACTGTCGATTACGTATAATATAAAATAATTAAAACTTTTTACGATTTATTCCGTCTAATAGATAGAGAGAAAAGGGGGAAAGAATTTTGGAAGAGTCTACACAGCTTGTGAAACAAGCGATAAATGGCGATGACGATGCTTTTTTACAAGTGATGAATCAATACAAAGCGGATATATACCGTACGGCTCGGGCATTTTTGAAGAGTGATCATGATGCTTTGGAAGCTGTGCAAGAAGTAACGTTTCGTGCATATAAAACGTTACATACGCTACGAGACCCGTCCTATTTTAAAACATGGGTAATCCGTATAGGAATTAATTATTGCAATGATCAGCTAAAAATAAGTAAAAAGCAATTGCAAAATGAAGCTTTAATGGAAGTTATAGCGCACGAGGACAATAATGTAAAGCTTGAAATAGAGGATGCTATGTTACGGATAAATGCACGCTCGCGAGAAGTCTTAGCTTTAAAATATTTGCATGATCTTAAAATTAAAGAAATAGCAGTAGTTATGAATCGGTCGGAAGGAACAATAAAAACGTGGCTGCATAAAGCATTGAAAGCTCTTCGAAAAGAATGGCTAGAGAAAGGTGGGGATGTTCATGTATGAAAGAGAAGAAGAGCAGTTAAAAAAATATAAGGAACAAATTGAACGGTTGAACATTCCAAACAATTCTTTAGATCAAGCGATACAGAAAGGATTTAAGAAAGCAAAGCAACAAAAATCTTTAACTGGAAGGAATAAACTGCTTGTTGGATTTGCCATCGTTGCAATTGTACTTATCGGCTGTGTTGCTTCTATAACGTTTTATGAACTAACAAAAGAAAATAAAGGGTTGATGTCAGCCATAGAACACGACTATTTTGAGGAAATTGGAGCTAGTGAAAAGAAGAACGGATTAAGAGTAACAATTGATGGAGCGATTGCAGATACAAATGGAATTGTGTTGTTTTATACGATAAAATCGGACACAAAAGAAAAAGAACTATTTATGGAAAACGTGCAGCTAAGAAATGGGCAGGGAGAACAATTGCAAGAGGCGTCAGTTAGTTATGGCGAACCGCATTATTCGGAGAAAGGTCAAAAGAAATACCGTGGAAAGATTGAGTACTTTTTTACTGATAAATTGAGTACTACTGATTTTAATCTTCATTTTGAAATTGTTGGACAGGGGCGAAAGGATACGTTTCACATCCCATTTTCGCTGCACAATGAGTTAAAAAAAGACGTTGTATATGCGATGAATAAAGTGGTTGAAACAAATGGTCAAAAAATTACAATCTCAAAGGTCGTTATTTCGCCTTTACGTGCTGCCGTCCATATGAAATATGATCCTGAAAACACGAAAAAACTAGTTGACTTTCCTGATCTTCATCTTGTTAATGAAGATGGTGAAATTTGGGGAAAGCTAGTTAATGGATTAACGACTAGGCATATTGATGAACACGAAAAAATTATATATTTACAAAGTAACTATTTTAAAGATCCAGAAAAGCTGTATTTGTCTTTTAAAAGAATACAAGCTATAAATAAATCGGAAAGCAGTGTTGTTGTTGACTTAAAAGAAGAAAAAGTAATAAAGCAGCCGAGCGGAAATAAGTTTAGTGAATTTCAAGTTATTGGTAATGAGCTCCTATTTACGATGGGGCCGCAAGATGAATTTCCATTTGGTTTGTTTGGAAAAGTTATGGACTCAAACAATAAGGAATTAAATGTACGTTCCATGGGGTATCATTTTAATACAGAAGAAAAGGTAAATAAATATTCGGTGACAATCGAAGGGTTATCCGTGTTGCAATCACCGATTACATTAGAATTGGAATTTTATCCTAAATGGATATGGATAGATGAGGATATACAGTTACGTATTAAATGAAGGAGTCGCCGATTTTCGCTTCAAGCAACTTGTACCTTGATAAGTTAAATTGTTGAGCTAAGTGATTTGAATAATCTTTTGATTAGAAAGTATAAGTGAGTGTTTGTGGGAGTATAGGTGAACGATTAATTGTAATCCACTTTTATTGTATAAGCTTTAGATACAGAAAAGTTTAGGAGGAATTTTACCTATCGTCCTTATATTATCAATAGCCGCTGACATATGCGAAGACTCCCACAGAGAAGTTCTCGTGGGAAAACCAACAGTCGAAAATCCATTTAATAAGTTGCAAAAACTTCTTAAATTAGTTGAGGCATTGTACACAGAAGGCGGAGTATATGTCAGCGGTGGTATACGATCGTATTCAAAAATAGAATAATTGCTACAAAAAGAACGCTTTTTAACAAACTTAATATTTACCGACAAATACGTGAAGCTACGAATTAGCCCGTTTGGAAAAGTGTGATAAAATGAACGATAGTATTTGATTATTAACACGTATTATTTATTGGTCAATACATATTAGAGGGGGCTATCCAAATTGGCTTGGCTTTACGTTTTATTTGCAGCAGTTGTTGAAGTGTTTTGGGTAATTGGCTTGAAGTACTCGGACAATTTGATCGAATGGACAGGAACCGTTATTGCGATTATTTTCAGTTTTTACTTCATCATTAAAGCATGTGAGACACTACCATCGGGAACGGTTTATGCCGTTTTTACCGGGTCAGGTGCAGCAGTAATAGCATGTATTGATTTTACGTTATTTGATGCTGTGTTTTCGCTTCCTAAGGCGTTTTTTATTGGGCTCATTATTTTAGGCGTTGTAGGTATTAAAGTAACGACAGATACAAATGAGCCGAATGTAAATGAGACGAAAAAGGCAGGGGAAGCATAATGGCTTGGTTTTTTTTAATTATAGCAAGCTTCGGTGAAATTTTTGGCGTCATGTATATTAATATGTTTGTCCGCAGTAAATCGTATTTTCATTTAGTGATGATTATCGTATCGATGGGTCTAGGCTTTGTATTTTTATCTTTGGCGATGCAATCCATACCATTAGGAACCGCTTATGCCATATGGACAGGTCTCGGGGCTGCTGGTGCAGTTATTATGGGAATATTGTTTTTTAAAGAATCAGCAGGCTGGAAGCGCATGTTGTTTCTAACGTGCATTATTGCGGGGGCAGTAGGATTAAAGTATTTTGAATAAAAGAGCGATGTAGGAATAGTTATAAGTAAAAGTTCAATTAATGAAGGTGTGATACATGAAAGTAATGCTTCTTGTAGCATGTAATTGACAATATGCTGCAAAAGTATGCGTAAAATGTTTGTGGGGGAACAGATGCACGAATCTAAGTAGATAATATGTGATCAATTTTACTTCGAACGATATACACATGAATAACACCATTGATGTTCACTGCAGGTGGATGCTTTCCGCGGGCACGGCTTCAGCCTCCTCGGAAAGCGTAGTGTATATCTACTGCGGTCGGTAGGAATCAATACTAAAATTAACGAATACAAAGAGAGGTTTTTTAACTTCTTAAAATAACACCCACAAATACGTGACTCAATCTGCTGCAAAAATCAAGCTCGATAATTTCAATTTTTCATATTATAATAGAATGAAGGCGGTTTCATCTAATTGCTCAAGGAGGGACGAAGCATGGAATTAGTGCTAGAGCAAAAGCAATCGTTAAACCTTGTTATGACAACTGAATTAAGGCAGGCGATTGAGCTTCTACAATATTCAAACTATGAATTGTATCAATTTTTGCAAGAGAAATCGCTTGAAAATCCATTAATCGAACTCGTTGAAAAAGAGCAGGAGCCTTTTGAAAAAAGTCATCAGACACTAACGTCATCAAGGGATGTAGTCGAACCCGTTGAATTTGTTGCAAGTGATGAGCAAGGAATGCGCGAATCATTAATTGATCAAACAAAATGGTTGGAGTTATCTTCTTCGGAAAGGGACGTAGTAACCTATCTTATTTTAAACTTGGATGAAAATGGGTACTTGCCACTAAGTGATGAAGAAATAATGCAGGAGTTTACTATAAATGAAATGGAGCTTGAGCGGGGGATACAATTGCTCCAGCAGCTTGAACCAGCAGGGATAGGTGCTCGGAGTTTACAGGAATGTCTGCTGTTACAAGTGAAACGAGAATTTCCGCAAAAGACGATTGTTCAGCAAGTTATTTCTAATTATTTGGAACAGCTTGCCGATAAAAAATGGCAGGTAATTGCCAAGCATTTAAATATTACGCTTTTAGATGTAAAGGAAATACACACATTTATTCAAACATTGGATCCGAGACCAGGTATAGATCTTGCTTTTCCTTCAATTGAATATTCAAATCCTGATTTAATAGTAGAACAAACAAGTGGAATTTTTAACGTATATTTTAATGATCGATTTTTACCAGAAATTCGTTTTAATACGAATTATTCTAATTTAATTACAGATAAGTTGCCTAGCTATGTTCAAAATCAGTATAAAAATTATCAGTGGCTGAAAAACAGTTTAGAACAACGTAAACGTACAATAATAAAAATAATGAAAGTAATTATAAAAAAGCAACTCGGATTTTTTCAAAACGGTTTTTCTGCCTTGCAACCACTAACCTTAAAGGATGTAGCAGAAGAAATTAACATGCATGAATCTACTGTAAGTCGTGCCACAGCTAATAAAGTAATCCAAACACCAAAAGGTTCGTTTGATTTACGATTGCTTTTTTCTACAAAACTAAATAGTGACCAAGGACAAGGAGCCTCACAAACGAAAGTGAAGATGCTATTGCAAGAAATAATAAATAATGAAAATAAATACAAACCATTGTCTGATCAAAAAATAGTAGAGTACTTCCAACAAACGAAAAGAATTACCTTGTCGAGAAGAACGGTCGCAAAATATAGGGAAGAGCTAAACATCCCTTCTTCGAGTAAAAGAAAGGAATTTAAAATATGAAAATGCTGCATAGAGTGATGTACTATGTAGCATTTTCATTTTTAATGAGTACATATTTAAGTAGTTTTTTAGTTATTGTTCGTAGTGAGACTTTCTTCAAACATGTCAATAATTGTTAAAAAACGATCTGCTTCTCTAAAAACGTGATCGGCAAGAAGCGGATGAATATTACTTTTAATTTTGCAGCTCTCAATTAATTCTGCCGCTGTTTTCTTAAACGTACGCAACGATTTTACCGAGACCCGATTTTGGTCGAGAAATTGCTCAAGTATTGGTGTTGTTTCGGAGTGTGGACGCATCGATTCAAGGTCAATCGCTTGATATAACAGTTGATCAAAGTCGTGACTGAATTCTTTTGCTTGATCAACTAGCTTTCGCTCAGAAGGATCAAGAAGATGTCCAATAAATTTGGAATGATCCGCCATCGTCTTCAAAAAGAAAACGTTCTCTCTAATAATTGTTTCTGGCATCGGCTGTAATTTTCCATCATTCAAATCCTTCAATCGTTGCGCAAAATAAGCTGCTTCTCTGCTCGTATGATCCAATAACAAAGGGTAGTTATTAGAATGTACTTCACATCGCAACGTTAAACCAAGTACTTTACGTTTGTATGCCCAAATAGCTGTAGCTGCTTCATATACTCGTAAATTAAACGTTGCTATTTCAGTAGGATCGGCATTCTTGGAAAAAGAGCTCATTTCTTGTTCGACTCGTTCAAATAGATCAATAAATTGCTGTGCTTCTTTAATGAGTTTTTCATCATTATAACTAAATCCGAGACTAAGAAACAATGCATGTTCTTTCATTATTCTTGACCAAAATTGAATTTCATCTAATGAATAAGTAACAAACTTATTTATAAAAGCACCTCCTTTATGTAAAAAAATCGAGTAATACTATCATCTTATTACTGCTCATTTCGTCCTATGCTTAAATTATTTGACAAGTTTTTCATCTTTAAAGGACATTTCGTTTTAGTTGAAAGTCAGAAGAAGTTATTAATTGGAAGTGTGAGCGCTTTGCCTGCTATACTGAAGAGAGATCTATTTGAATAAAATGATTACTTAATGAAATCAGGTGGAGCTTTGGGTAAAATATATGCACTTTTATTACTTGTCATGATGTTTTGGGGATTTAACGTATCTGCCTTAAAGGTACTTGTTACAACGATTGATCCGATTTTTTTAACTTCTGTTCGAATTTTTACTGCTGGAATATCGGTTCTTATTATTTCATATTTCATGAAAATATTTCGCTTGCCAACAAAGAAGGAGCTTGTAACGATTGCTTACATTACGATTTTTAATGTTGTATTTCATCATTCACTGCTAGCAATTGGCTTGACGCGCACTTCCGGAGTAAATGCCGGGTTAATTTTAGGCACTGCACCGCTCGTAACGATGGTGTTATCTATATTATTACTAAATGATCGTGTCACTCGAATGCGCGTATTAGGTTTTATCCTTGGATTTATCGGAATTGTCGTCACGTCACTTTCGGGTACAGGGGGTCTATCAACCGTTTCTATTGGGGATCTATGGATATTTTTGTCCATGCTTTTACAGGCGTTTAGCTTTATATTAATTAGCAAATTAAATCCAGACTTTGATCCAAGATTGCTTACTGGATATATGCTCGTACTCGGCTCTGTTTTTATCTTCGTATTTAGTTTAATTGTGGAATCGAACGTAAACCAAATTACTGCGCTTTTTTCATGGAAGCTCGGTCTTATCTTTTTGTTCAGTGCTGTATTATGTACAGCTTTTGGACATATGACCTACAACTTTGCAGTGAAAAACGTTGGGCCTGCTGAAACGACTATTTTCATTAACTTAAATACTTTTTTTTCATTGGCTGGAGCGGCAATTTTTTTGGGAGAACCGATATTATTAAATCATTTTTATGGGTTGATATTAATTTTATGTGGTGTATTTATAGGCTCAGGAACACTTGAATATATGTGGGATAAAAGGAAAAAAGCAAGGATGCATATGATGAAGAACTTGAAAGATAAGTAAAGGCAGAAGGCGTGTTTGCAATGACAGCAATTATTAGGTTTTATGGAATAATCGTGAGATGAACTCTTGGCACATTCAAATGTTGGGCTGTAATTACACGATTCATCACACGTTTCGCTTTAGATTTACTTTAGGACAAGAGGGAAAAACCTACATTACTTTAGAGCGTATCTTTCGAGGACAGATAGTATGGAATGTTGGTGAATGAAAAAAACAAGAAAACAAGGAGATTTCCGTGTTTTCTTGTATCATTAATCATACAGTTCCCAAGCAAGTTTTAAAGAATCGATTATATACGCGGCTACTTCGTTTTCGTTAAAGGTGTCGGTAGATAGTTTGGAATTGTGATCGGAGTAAATTTCTTTCCGTTCATGAAACAACGATTCAATATCTTTAATTGAACGATTTTGCAATACGGGTCTACTGTCAATTAACATGTTCAGCCGATCTTTCCAAGATTCCCAGGAAATATCTAAATAAAATACGATTGCATTTTCCATGCATGCCTTCCGAACATCCTCCTGTAAAAAGGCTCCTCCACCTAAGGATATTACTTTTAACCGTTGTGATGTATATTTTAAAATGTATTCTTTTTCTTTTTGTCTAAATGTTTGCTCGCCAAATGTCTTGAATATTTCGGTTGTAGGCATTTGAAACTCTTTCTCTATTTCTTGGTCAATGTCAATAAAGCTTCGATAGAGTTTTTCTGCTACAAGCTTTGCTACCGTAGTTTTGCCAACACCCATAAAGCCAATAAAGACAATGCTTTTCTCTCGTAAGGAAGTTTTACTATTAATCATTTATACGCACCCTCATCCCATTATCGACTATATTATAATATATTTGCTTGCTTCTGTATATGCTTTCGAAAATTTAGAATTAGTTACATATATGTGAGAGTGGATAGTAAGAATTTTGAAAACCCTCTTTTGTATAGAAGTGATGTTTTTTACTATGCTGTGCGGATGCCGCCGTTGTCCTATACCTCGCTTTCTGTGGGCAACGCCTCAACTAATGTAAGACGTTTATTCAAACTTCTTACATGGATTTTCGGCTGTTGCTTTTCCTACAAGAGTCTTCGTATATGTCAACGGCTCTTGTTTATATACGAGCCTTATTTAAATAATTAGTGGATTTAAAATTCATCGTCAACGTTATTAAACAAAGAAAAAAGCATCGGAATGACCTTCAACAAGGTTGCTTCCAATGCTTCTTTTGTTGGATTCGTATAAAAACTACCATTAGCGAAATACGATTGTTTTGTTATTTTGAACGATAATGCGGTCTTCAAGATGCCACTTAACGGCACGTGCAAGGACACGGCGCTCAACTTGCTGACCAATCTTTTTTAAATCGTTAATGTGATCTCTATGATCAACGCGTTCGATATCTTGTTCGATAATTGGTCCTTCATCTAAGTCATTTGTTACATAATGAGAGGTCGCACCAATCAATTTTACCCCTCGGTCATAGGCTCGTTCATAAGGCCTTGCACCGATAAATGCGGGTAAAAAAGAATGGTGGATATTAATAATCCGATTTGGGAACTTGCTAACAAAGTTCGGTGTTAATATTTGCATATAGCGAGCAAGGATAAGTAAATCGACGTTATATTTTTGCATAAGTTGAATTTGTTTTTCTTCTACTTCGTGACGAATGTTTTTATTTGCCGGGATATAGTAAAAAGGGATACCGAGTGATTCGACAATATTTCGTGCATTTTCGTGGTTACTAATTACAACTGCAATATCTGTATCTAAATCTCCACTTTGCCATTCCCATAGTAGTTCCATTAAGCAATGTATTTCTTTAGAAACGTAGATTGCCGTTCGTTTGCGATTGTTTCCGTACGTAAACCGATACTCCATAAAAAAGGCAGAGGCTAACCTTTTAAAGTCTCGTTCTAATTCTTCACGCTTGTCCTGCAAATTGTCGCAGTGAAATTCAATTCGTATGAAAAATGTTCCACCTTCAGGATCGCTGGAATATTGGCTTGACTCGATAATGTTTGAATTATGTTCATATAAAAATTTGGAAAGGGTGGCAACTATTCCAGGTTTGTCGGGACATTTAACTAGTAAGCGCCCACGGTCATTATTTTTATTTGCACATATATTTTTTCCTTGTAAAGTCATTTTATCTACATCTCCTATTGCATTTCGTAATCTTATCTATTATATACGAATTTCGATTCATTTTGAAATGTTAATTTTATATAGATTGAGTCACGTATTTGTGGGTGTTATTTTAAGAAGTTAAAAACTCTCTCTTTGTATTCGTTAATTTTAGTATTGATTCCTACCGACCGCAGTAGATATACACTACGCTTTCCGAGGAGGCTGAAGCCGTGCCCGCGGAAAGCATCCACCTGCAGTGAAAATCAACGGTGTTATTCATGTGTATATCGTTCGAAGTAAAATTGATCACATATTATCTAGTTAGATTCGTGCATGTGTTCCCCCACAAACATTTTACTCATACTTTTAAATATAGATTCAGTCACGGATTTGGCTCTTTTTCGCTAATAAATAAAAGAAAGAAGCGATCAACGGATCACTTCTTTCTTTTTTAACTCATTTATTTTTTCGTCTGTATAGCCAAGCGATTGTAAAACATCCGAATTATGTTGACCTAATAATGGAGCTGGCTTCTTGATTTGGCCAGGTGTTTTCGAATATTTCGCTGGAAAACCTAACGTTTTCATGCTTCCGCCTATAGGATGTTCATAGTTTAACACCATTTCTCGCTCAATAATATGCGCATCGGATAATGTTTCATCATACGAATAGATTGGGCCTGAAGGAATGCCATGCGCTTCAAGTAGCTCAAGCCAGTAAGTGGAGGGCTGTTCAGCTAACACAAATTCGATTTCTGCTTCCAATTCGTCAGCGTGCTTTACTCGTAGGCTGTTCGTGAGAAAGCGTTCATCTTTAATCCATTCCACCTTTTTCGCTACATGCTGGCAAAATTTTTCCCATAGCTTTTGATTGGCAGCTCCAATTAGAATAAAGCCGTCTTTCGTTTTATACCCTTGGTATGGTGCAGCTGCACGGTGAGCCGTTCCTGTTTTTTGGGGAATAAGACCTTTTCCCCAATATGCAGCAGCCTCCCAAACTGTCCAAGCTAATCCAGAATCAACCAATGAAACGTCAATGTATTGGCCGTTTCCACTTTTTAACCGATGAATATAAGCGGTTAAAATAGATTGGATTGCTGTTTGGGCAGCAGCGATATCATGAATAGCAATACCGACTTTTACAGGTTTGCCACCTTTTTCACCGGTCATGTCCATTAATCCGGACATTCCTTGTGCCATAATGTCGAAACCGCCTTTTTGAGCGTATGGTCCGGTTTGTCCGTAACCGGAAATTGAACAATAAATAATTTGAGGGTTTATTTCCTTTAACGTAGCATAATCAATGCCGAGCTTTTTCGTAATGCCTGGTCGGAAATTCTCAACGAAAACATTGGCATCTTTGATTAGATCATAAAAGATTTGGCGTCCATCTTCTGTTTTTAAATTTAAACACATACCTCGCTTGTTGCGATTGACCATCATATATAAATAACTTTCATCATGCGCATAGGGCCCCATTGCTCGTGTATCATCCCCGTTTGGGTACTTTTCTATTTTGATAACGTCTGCGCCCATATCTCCTAGCACCATTGTACAGTAAGGACCAGCTAATACTTGGGAGAGATCGACAACTTTCATACCTGCTAGAGCTTGGTTCATTTAAATATCCACCTTTATGCCTTTGTAAAAAGGATTGTTTAATCAATGTGCAGTGAAACGATAAGTAAGAAGCTTATACGATTGTCAAGTCTTGTACTTCTTTTATAGTTGTGGCGCCAGCTAGAGCAATTGCTACATTCGTTTGTTGAATAAATTGCTCCAACACCTTTTCAACGCCAAGCTGGCCATCAAGTGCTAACCCATACGTGTATGGTCTGCCTATTAGAACAGCGTCTGCACCTAAAGCAATTGCTTTTATAACGTCAGTTCCTCGTCTAATACCACTATCAAGTAAAATTGGTATTTTGCGATTTACAGCTGCTGCAACTGCGGGCAACGCATCGATGCTTGAGATTACACCGTCTAACTGTCTCCCACCATGGTTTGAAACGATAATTCCGTCTATCCCATTGTCAACTGCTTCTTGTGCATTTTCGGGATGGACGACGCCTTTTAATAAAATGGGTAGATTTGTTTGTTCTTTTAATCGTTTAATATGATCCCAATTTAAACTTGGATGATAAATGTTTTCAAGAATACTTTGAATGATTGAATCGTCGTCTTTACTCGATAAGCTATTCAGAAAGGCGTTATCCGTAACGTAATTCGCTTTACCAAAGCCATATTTTAATGGGGAAAAGCGGTTATGCATGTCCTTTTCACGCCAACCAAACATAAATGTATCAATTGTAAGCACGATTGCTTCATAGCCAAGGTCTTGCGCACGTTTTACCATGCTGAAGGAAATAGCTTCATTATTTGACCAATAAAGTTGAAACCATTTGGAACTATTTGGTGCTGCTTCAGTTACTTCTTCCATCGAATAACTGGACACCGTACTTTGAATATACGGAATATGATGTTTTGCAGCCGCTTTAGCCACTGCTAGCTCAGCTTGTTCATGGGCAAGCTTAAGCATCCCAATCGGAGCGAGTAGGAGAGGGTGGGCGTATTTTTTTCCGAATAGCTGAACAGTCGTATCTACATTAGAAACATCGTTTAAAAACTTAGGAACGATCGAATAGGATGCAAAAGCAGCGGTGTTTTTATGTAACGTTTCTTCACCGCTCGCTCCGGATTGGATATAATCAAAATGTGTAACCGGAAGCTTTTTCTTTGCTTCTGCTTCCAACCGTTCAGCTATACAAGGAAAATGACTGGTTTCATTCATCGATTTAATAAGGGAGTCTGATTTTGTGTTGTGTACCAAGACGATTCACTCCTTATGGGAATAGTGGTTTTCTTTTTTCCAGGAAAGCTTGGATGCCTTCTTTATAGTCTTCAGACTGAAATGAATCTAATATCAAATTGGAAATTTCAGCTGATTCTTCATTTTCACCATCGATAATTGCTTGAATGACTTGTTTAATTCCCGAATTTGCAACAGACGATTTTGCAATAATGGAATGTGCAAAATCGATGCACTTTTCTTCTATTTCCTCGTGAGGATGAATATAGTCGATTAATCCTATGGCCTGACCTTCTTTTGCGCTAATTAATTTAGCTGTATAAAGCAGCTCTTTTGTTTTTGAAGGTCCGATTAAATTATATAGTCGCTTCGTACTCGCTAAATTGTAAACAATGCCAATGTTTGCAGCTGTTATCCCGAGTTTGCTGTCGGGAGTAGCAATACGAAAATCACACGCATTTGCTAATTCGAGCCCACCACCAATGGCTAAAGTTTGGATAAGTGCAATCGTTGGCTTTGGAAAGCGATACAGTTTTTCAATTGCTTTCAAAGCCGTGTCATTATATTTTTTTGCTTGCTCAGGAGCGAAGCGAACTTCTAAAAATTCACTTATATCTGCTCCAGCTGAAAATGCTGTGTCATCTATGCCACGAACGATAAGTAATTTTATTTGATTGTCTTTTTTTAATTGCTCTAAAAGGTTGGAAAGCTGTTTAAACATTTCTAATGTAAGCGAATTTTTCTTTTCTGGCCGATTAATAAAAATGGTTGCAATGGCGCCATTTGTTTCTAAGATAATATGCTTTTGCATTGTTTTCCTCCATTAGTCTTTCTTTAGCCGAGCTGCTAGACGATTCCCAATAGATTGAATGAGCTGTACAAGTATAATTAAAATAAAGACCGTTGCATACATAACATCTACTTCGTAGCGTAAATGACCATAGCGATATGCTAAATCACCAAGACCGCCAGCGCCGACAAGTCCAGCCATAGCAGTAGCTCCAATTAAACTGACCGTTGCAATCGTTAAGCCAAGAATGATCGATGGTCTCGCTTCTCTAAGCATTACGTGCCATATAATGTGACGGGTCTTAATGCCCATTGCTGTATATGCTTCTACAACTCCGTGCTCAACCTCTAACAGAGCTGTCTCCATTAAGCGTGAAATATATGGTGCGGTATAAATAACAAGTGGTACAATTACCCCTTTTACCCCAATCGTAGTACCAGCAATAATCTTCGTAAACGGTAAGATAAAGAATAATAAAATGATGAACGGAACAGAACGGACGACGTTTATTATTAAATTTAAGCACTGGTATAAAAAATTATTTTGCAATGCTTGGCCAGGTCGTGTAATAACAAGTAAAATGCCGAGTGGTATTCCGATTACAATAGCAAAAAGAAGCGAAACACCAACCATTTGAAAAGTTTCAATAATTGATTTTCCTATGATTGGTGCCCATTGATTCACAAAAGTGTCGAAGCGATCCATTTAATTCCCCTCCAAACGTTCAATTCCTACGTTTTGTTGACGTAAAAATTGTAAAGCTTGTTCGATTGTAGCTTGATCTCCTGTTACATGAATAACAAGGTTGCCAATAATATCATTTTTAAGTTCAATAATATTCGCAGTTAAAATATTTGGTTGAACATCAAACTGTTTTGTTAATTGAGCGAGTAAAGGTTGACCAGTATTTTCACCAATAAATGTTAACCGTACAACGGTACCATCTAGATTTAATTGAGAAATGAGTGAAGGAGATAATCTTCGCTGTGATATCGTATTTAGAAAACGCTGTGTCGTTTTATTTTTCGGATTAGCGAACAATTGCACAGCCGTTCCTTGCTCAATTACTTCGCCTTTTTCCAAGACGGTTACGTTATCGCAAATTTTTTGGATCACATTCATTTCATGCGTAATTAATAAAATCGTAATCCCTAGCTCTTCATTAATTTTTAAAAGCAAATCAAGAATTGCATCTGTCGTCTCAGGATCAAGAGCGCTCGTTGCTTCATCGCTTAGTAAAATATCTGGTTCCTGTGCTAACGCTCTTGCAATCGCAACCCGTTGTTTTTGACCACCGGATAGTTGATTTGGATAAGCACTCTTTTTATCTGCTAAATCTACAATTGTTAAATACTTTTCTACACGCTCGTGCACTTCTTCCTTAGTAAAGCCTAGTAATTTTAGTGGGATGGCAATGTTATCAAATACGGTTGCTGTTTTTAATAAATTAAACCCTTGGAAAATCATTCCGATGTTTTTACGAACAGCCCGTAATTTATCAGCAGAAAGAGCTGTCGTTTCGACACCTTGGATATATACGTTGCCACTCGTCGGTTTTTCAAGCAAATTGACACAACGGATTAAAGTACTTTTACCTGCGCCGCTATATCCAATAACGCCATGGATTTCTCCTTTTTTAACTTTTAGATTTACATTTGATACAGCTTTTACTTCGCCACTTTTTGATGGGAAAACTTTCGTTACATTATCAAGAACGATCATATATGTCCTTCCTTTCAAAAGGGAACATTACGATTACGTAATGTTCCCGATGCTTTATTAATCCCAGCTTGGAATCATAGATCCTTGAAATTCTTCTTCAATAAATTGTTTTACTTTGTCCGATTGATATGCATTTACTAGCTTTTCGACGACAGGGTCGTCTTTGTTTTCAGTACGTGTAACGATATAATTTACATATGGTGAGTCTGTTGATTCTAAAATGATTGAGTCGTCTGTCGGTACGAGTCCTGACTCTAATGCATAGTTCGTATTAATTGCTGCCGCATCTAATTCTGGAAGCTGTTTTGGTATTTGAGAAGCTTCTAATTCAATAAACTCTAAGTTTTTCGGATTTTCTTTTATATCATGAATTGTTGCATTTTCTTTATTGTCATCAGCTAACGTAATATAGCCTGCTTCTTCTAAAATGAACAATGCACGAGCACCGTTTGTCGGGTCATTCGGTAAGCCGAATAAAGCACCTTCTGGAATTGCATCAAAGCTATCGTACTTTTCTGAGTAAACACCCATTGGGTTCAAAATAGTTTTTCCAACAGTCGTTAAGTCTGTGCCGTGATCTTCGTTAAATGCTGCTAAAAACGGTTCGTGCTGATAACAGTTAACATCAAGCTCACCTTCTGCAAGTGCAGTATTTGGTAAAATGTAATCAGAGAATACTTTTAGTTCAATTTCTAAGCCTTCTTCAGCTGCAACCTCTTTCGCTACTTCTAAAATTTGTTCCTGTGGACCGGAAGTAGTTCCAATTACTAGCTTGTCCTCACTTAATGTGCTGCTTTCTTCGTTGTCGCTGCCACAAGCTGCAAGCAATCCAATCAATAAAATAATACTTAAAATAAATGCTGTTTTTCTCATTCTTTTCTCCTCCTGGATGATGGTTTCTTGAAGTAGCATTACGAAAAACAAAAAGCCTCTCTATCAAAAGAAAGAGAGGCTTGTAACATATAATTTAAGATTACAAAAGTCCCTCTCTTATCTTTCAAAACAATTGTTTTGCAGGAATTAGCACCTTTCTATCCGACGATAGATGGTTGCCGAGCTTCATCGGGCCAGTCCCTCAGCTACTCTTGATAAGAGATAAGCTATTTAATTATCGTTCGTTACTTCTGCATATAATTTACCTTACTATTTAAAACTTGTCAACGGTGAAATGGAAAATATTTAAAGTGTATTTATTCTAATAATTTAGATTATTAACCTGTAAGAATACGATGTACACGATTAAAAGAATTAACTGTTTAATCAACTTTATCTATTCGTAGAGCAAAATGTTTGAAAAAGCATAGGAATTACGTATTGTAATATATTTTTCAGTAAGTGTCCTTCTTTTTTTCATAGTTATTCCCCCTCGTATATTATGTTTAGGCATTATTCGTCCGCCTATTGTTTCGAAATGTTTCTATTATCAATAATCGGGTATGTTCCCCTTGTGGGCATAAACACATTAGGAAGACTGTTTCCCAGTCTGCGTATAAGAATTGTCCCAAATGATCCTAACACCATTATCTAGGAAGATCACGGAACGTCCAAGATGTTTGACCTATTATTCAGATAGGGACTCAATCACTTATATCAATGCTTGCACTTATTAGTTACTTGGAACGAAAGGCGGCGACTCCTGCGGGAAAAGCATGCGTCTTGAGACCTTACAGGAAGTGGGTTTTCTTCCGAGGAGGCTCAAGCCATGCCCGCGGAAAGCGTCCGCCTATAGTGGAAAGTAACGGGTATAATCTGGATGTTATTTGACTCTTTCGGATAATTGACGTATTCACTTATGATATAGTGGTTAATAGAAAAGGACAGAAGCTAGAAAGGAATTACATATAATGAAGACACCTTTGCGAAATCATTTATACATATTTTATTCTACCGTGTTAACATTACATATTATAAACGTGTTTTTACAAAAGCAAACGATCGAATATATAATTGGATTTTGTGCTATCGCTATGCTAGCTATTTCATTTGTATATGCAAGTAAATTATTTAAAATATTAGGCAGTATTTTTCTAATCATCGGAGCAATATTATTCATTCAAGCTCAGGTTCCGATATACAAGCTGCCGTTATTTACAACGACGAATATGTCATTGCTTGCATTCTTTTCTGTCTTACCTTGGATAAACAGTGCCGTTCATGTTGGGAAATACGATCAACGGGTAAATGCATTTATCAAAGAAAACGTTTCTGATTTAGGAAAATTGTACGGGCGTAGTTTATTAACGTCGTTTACATTAGTAACATTTCTAAATTTATCAGCGATCAATCTATCACAAAATATATTAGGGAAAAACTTGAAGAAAGTGGATTCCGTAATAAGTAAAGCTTTTATTAGTAAGACAACGTTACGGGCTTTTTGTCTCGCTCTAATTTGGAGTCCGATGGAAATTGCAGTCGCAATAATAGTTGACTATACACAAATTAGTTACTTAGTTTATTTACCGTGGTTACTGCTCATTGCACTGATCGTGCTACTAATTGATAGTTTTATCGGAAAACTTAAGTATAAAGCTGTCCCTTATGACGCGAGTCACTTAACTAAAAGTAGCTTATCGCAATACAGTATTTTTCAAAAAATTATAAAGCTATTTATCGCACTCTTATTGTTTTTAACAGTCGTAATAACGGTTAGCCATCTTTTTCAATGGAATTTTATTTTAACTGTTACTCTCGTTATTATTCCATTCTCTGCGGCATGGGCAATTATTATTAAACGGTGGTTTTATTTTCGTGTGCTTGCCTGGAATGTATGGAAACAGCATATGAATCATATGCAGAACTTTGTCGTCTTGTTCATTGCTCTAGCATTTTTTTCAAATAGCTTAAATGAAACAGCAGTTCTAGACTTTATTCAGCAGCCATTTTTAATTTCTGCGAATTATCCGATCGTTATTTTTATTTTTATACTATTTACGTATTTAATAATGGCAATGCTAGGTGTTCATCCAATTGCTACAATTGGTATTTTACTAGAAGTTCTTGCACCGCTTTTTAGTGTAATAAATCCTGTAAGTATTGGAATAGTTTTGATTGTTGCGGCACTTGCTACTTCTGGTTCGGGGACGTATGGAATTGCGGTTACAATGACTTCGATTAATACTAAGCAGAGTCCGTATCGAATTACGTTATTAAACTTACCGTTCACTTTCTTATTAGGTGGAGCAGGGATTTTTATAGCCTATTTATTAGTGTGAAGTTAGCTGGGACATGAAAAGAATGGATTGATATATTAATCCAATTTGTACAGCGAGTTATTGACAATAGTTATGTCCCAGCTTTAATTTTTATTGTTTTATATTGATAGGGGAGGGGTGTCCCATTCGAATATCATCATCTGCAACGACAAGTACATTACCGGCTTCTAACTCGGTAATCCATTTCGTAGCTTCCTCTTCTGAAAAGCCGAGCTGAACGAGCATTTCGTAATTATTAATCGCCTGGTCGTCATCTTTTGAGTCAGAAAATATTGCTTTAATCTTCTCCATTAGTGTATGATCCTTTTTGGGGCTAGGAAGATCGCTTTTAATATTGACATCCGTATATTTATTTAACTCATTTGGACTGCTGTTGTTTGTAAAGATTGTAATATTCGCCGCTTTATATCCTTTTAACTCTAGATTATTTGCAACATGGATCGCTTTGTCTTCTGTTGAAAAGACTCCGATTTGCTGGATCGTCATAGAACCACCTCCTTTTTCCTTCTATATATAAACCTACCCAATTGATTCGCGAGAAAAACATAACAAAAAATTAAGGAGTCGACGAGCCTTTGTTTTTAATTTACACGCTTTAATCACTGGCCATACATACTCCAATTGGTTTTAATGTATGTAGAACTTCAACAGTGCCTTGATGAGCCGCTAATACATCACGTAGTTTTCGGTAGACAAAAGGACTTTCATCTGTACCGCCTCCACGCAATTCGACCCCATAGTTATTTACTGCCTCTTTCATTTGTTCCGGCTCAATTATCCCGCCTGTTCGCTTTCGTTTTTTCCAATTCATTTTACCAGCAGCTTGTGTACGGCTCATAATACGGCCTGCTCCATGAATTGTACTGTAAAAAGCCTTCTTGCTTTTGTTTGTATCAATACCTTGCAGTATAACGGCAGTATCCGCCATGCTTCCTCCTACAAATCCGAGCTGTCCTGGAAATGCGGGAGTAGCCCCTTTTCGGATAACGACATACTCTTTGCCAAAATGCTTTTCAATCCATGCATAATTATGATGATTATGAACTTCTGTAAGTGCGCTCGCACCGAGAATTTTTAATGTTTTGTCCATAACGATATCGCGGCCCGCATAGGCATAGCGTCCAGCTAAAGTCATCGCTTTAAAGTACAATTGTCCTAACTCACGGTCAAAGTCTAATAATACAGGGGACTGATCTCCCATCGGCTGTGTCGATTTTGCGAGAAAATCGCGATTCATTGCTAAATTTATAAAACCAGTGGCAATCCGGTGTCCAAAGCCTCGACTACCAAAATGATTTGCTGCCCAAATATTCGTTGTCTGCTCGTCTATAAGGATATCAACATAATGATTCCCTGAACCGACTGTTCCTAGTTGCTTTCTAGCTAACGACTTTAACTGATCGTACACTTTTACACTAATTGTTTTTAAAGCGTGCCAATTTGGATCATCAAATAATTCGTGATCGCTGATTTCATTACTGTTTTTACCAAAGCCAAAAGGGATTTCTCGTTGAATATCATCCATAATTTTCCTGATGGCGTGTTTAATCTCGTCATATTTTATATCGGTTTGAACTGCTTTATTTCCGCATGCGATGTCATAGCCAACGCCTGAAGGGGAGATTTGATTGTCGTATGCAATTACAGCACCGACTGGTTGGCTATATCCGTAATGACCATCTGCACATAAAGCACCCCCTATGGTTCGTCCAAACTTCAAGCAAGTGTCAAATTGTTTAAGTGTACGATCTTCATGTTTACCAAAAACAATACGATGCACAGCATTTCCCCCTAAATTGTTTATCATTCGAAAATAATACGTTACTTGACGAAGCGCAATACAATACAATGGAATTGTTTGCCGATTGTCCCCTCATTATAAGCATAGTTCTATTCAAAAAAGAAATAATAGGAATGGAGGTGTTGAAATATGGACGATTCAAAACATGTATGGAGTAATAAACAAGTAAATAACAGTGTTAACCCACAAGGCGAAGCAGAATCGGAACGATCAAAACAACCACGATCCAAGCTAGAACAAAAAGCCAAAAAAAAGAATACAAAAATATAACAGTTGAATAAGAAGGTGATTTATATCGACAGTTCTATTCGCTATTTATGGGAATCGTTATCGAATCATACCGAAGAAGATGACATGTCTTTACAAATATATAAAAAAATTGAGCAAAACAACTATGAAACAGAAGAAGCATTTATTGAGGATTTGGAAGAAGAAGAAATACTATATTTAGATGCACTTCTGAAAAAAGAAATAAAATATGCTGCACAAGCACAGGATGACAAACGGAAAAAAGAATTAAATGAAATATATGTATTACTTTTTTAGGGTATCCGGGAAATAGTGCAGAAGGAGAGGTTTTCGGCTATTTCCCTCATGGAATCTACGTGCTATCGTCGGGCGAAGGGAGAGCCTTCCTAATTTTCCACACATAAATCCGAAAATATCTTTTTAAAAAGGGATACTTTTCCATTGATATTACGAACTAAAAAGGATAATATGTATATACAAGCTACATTGTTCGTTATGATTTAAGTTTAACCTCTAAACAGTAATTAGGGAGTTTTACGATTGGAACAGGAATATCAGGCCTCTTTTGAGTGGAAGATAGGAATGTTTCTGCGAACACCCACTTAGTAAAGTGGTGGTTAAAACTTACTAATTTTTAACGGCAAATGTGGCTCAATTATTTGTGATGCTGTAAGCTAGCTTCTTTTATATAAAGAGGCTAGCTTTTTAAATGTTCAAATTTCGTTAAAGCAGTGTCCATTATTTTTTAAAATCATTTTCGCTTTCTCCAAAGATTTAATTTAATAAATATGTATTTGGTATTAAAGGTGGAAAACGTAAAAATACGATTATTATTTTTAGCCAATGAATTGGCTATGGAGGCTAGTAAGCCGGTCACCCCCAAATCTAAAACACCTTCAATCTTTACACATCTCCAGTTAGGTTCAATGCCCTCAAAACTTCTATTGTCTAGTTATGAATTCGAAGAACATACGATGGAAAGCTCCTCATCTGTACGCATAATTGTAAATACATTCGCACTTTTATCCTCGAGGGGTATTGCATTCATTAGGGAATTTTTATGACAGTAAAAATATCTTCTAATCCTTTTAAATGCATTTCGTCATCACTCTATTAAAATTATTTATTTCAGGTTATTTAAGAATATTCATTAATTATTAATTCGATTAAATGCGTAGCTTAAAAGGCCGTTCGTTGAATCGGGATCATTATTGCTTGTAAGTATAGTAACGCAATTTACTACTAATAGAGAAGGCAGGTGATTGTGATCACCACCTAACTAATATGCTGTTGCATGGTTTTGCTCCTTTATATGAGCCTGTTCGTGTTTTATCGTTCTTCATTTTGAGCAACTAATCATACCGGTAATCTGTTTTGTAGTAAACTAGGTATTAGAGGAATAGTAGGAATGTTGTACGCTATGGAAGAAAAAGGAGTGAATGAAGTGAATCACGATGAATCGATAAGGCGTACTTCAATAAATAAAATGCCATTAATTGCTGTTTTGCTTGCAGGTGCATTTCTCGCAATATTAAATCAAACGTTACTCGTCACGGCGATCCCTCCTATAATGCACGATTTAAATTTAACAGAAAACGTCGCCCAATGGGTGACGACTATTTTTATGCTAATAAATGGCATTATGATTCCAATATCGGCGTTTTTAATGGAAACATTTACGACGAGGAGGTTGTTTTTAGTAGCAATGTCGATCTTTGCGTTCGGAACATTGATATGCGGGGTCGCATACAGCTTTCCAGTGTTAATGATAGGGAGAATAATCCAAGCTGCCGGTGCTGGCATTATGCTGCCGCTTATGATGACTATTTTTATATTGATTTTTCCAATCGATAAACGAGGAGCGGCGATGGGCACAGTTGGGCTTGTTATTTCATTTGCGCCAGCAATTGGACCAACGTTGTCGGGATGGTTACTGCAATATTTTTCCTGGAGAGCGATTTTTTTTATTGTCTTGCCTTTTGTTCTCATTGATATACTAGTAGCCTATTTTGTTATGAAAAATATTATTAAGAGGACATTTCCTAAAGTAGATGTGCTTTCAATCGTTTTATCTACCTTAGGATTTGGTGGCCTGTTATATGGCTTTAGCATGGCTGGAAATGTTGGGTGGTCAAGCGTAATTGTTTTGCTGTCTCTTATCGTTGGAGCTTGTTCATTAATCGTTTTTATTCGTCGGCAGTTGAAGTTAAAGCATCCTGTATTGGAGTTTCGCGTATTAAAATACAAAACGTTTACAATAACTACTATAATCGGAATGATCGCATTTATGAGTTTAATTGCAGCTGAAACAATTTTACCGATTTACATGCAGACAATGGCAGGCTTTACAACTTTAGAGTCCGGATTAATGATTTTACCAGGAGCATTAGTTATGGGGATTATGTCACCAATAAACGGTAGAATTTATGACCGTGTTGGTGCTCGTTGGCTGCTTATAATCGGATTGACGATATTGACAGTCACCACATTTCTATATACAAACTTAACTGCTACGACGACACTTACTTATTTAACCGTTGTGTTTGCAGTTCGAATGTTCGGCATCTCTATGGTTATGATGCCTGCTACAACTGCTGGACTTAACCAATTGCCAGAGCATCTTATTCCGCATGGTACTGCAATGAACAATACGATGCGTCAAGTCGCTGCTTCAATTGGAACGGCCGTACTTATTACAATTATGACTGCTTCGACAGTCGATATAGGTACTTTTGCTGAAGATCCCGAGTTCGTTATCCGTGGGGTAAATATATCATTCTATGTTTCTTCTGCGATTGCATTTATTGCTTTGGTTTTATCCTTTTATATTAAAGGAACGTCCCCTCAGGAAGAACGGTCTGCAATGCGTTAATAATGACAAATTATTGATGAAATAAGCACGTACTGATGAACAATTAAATGATTGTTTAAATTCACTACGCTTTCTATAAAGCATCGTCTATACTTATAGTATAGAAACTAATTGTACTATTAAACGCAATGAGAGGGGCAGACAAAATGATTAAACGAGCTAGAAACTGCATTTCGTTCATTGTATTCGTTGTTTTATTAACAGCATGTACAGTCGATAACGAACCAAATGAAGAAACAAAAGATGACAAAGGTGCGACGGATAAACCAGTTGAACTGGCTTATAATCCACCATCTATGGATGATTTAGATCCTGACGATCCAATGACCCCATATATTAAATATGGAGAAGAAATTTTCAATGAAACAAATGTTGTATTACCAGACAATGTAGGTAATGAATTATCTTGTCAAAGCTGTCACGCAGATGGCGGCTTATCACAGAGTTCTTCAATGGTTGGTGTTACGAGCCAGTTTCCGCAATATCGGCCACGAGAAGGTGTTGTTTTTACGTTAGAAGACCGAATTAATGGTTGTATGGTTCGAAGTATGAATGGAGAAATGATCGCCCACGATAGTGAAGAAATGCGAGCTTTAATGTCTTACCTAACGTATATATCTAAGGGTATTGAGCAAGGGGCAGAGATTCCTTGGCGTATGTTAAATACAATGAATGAAATACCTGAGCCTAGCGTTGATCGAGGAGAGGAATTATATGCCGAGAAAAACTGTCTAGCTTGTCATGCAACAGATGGAGCAGGTACAGGCGCAAATACTGGTCCAGCACTTTGGGGAGATAATTCTTTTAATGACGGGGCTGGTATGAGTCGGATGACTAAAATGGCAGGGTATATTAAAAACAATATGCCGATTGGAGCTGAATATGAATTAACAGATCAAGAAGCTTCGGATTTGGCAGCATTTATCCTTTCACGCGAGCGGCCTGAATGGGAAGGCCATGAGACAGATTTTCCTGGTATAAAGAAGCCGACAGATATTATCGATAAAGAACGAAGAGAAGCAATTCGTGCAGGGACGTTTGATTGGACAGAAATAGAAAACGTCATTCCAGCTGAAAACGAATAACGAGACCGTATATTTGTTAGTTGTGTACGAGTGTATGGTTTACTAATAAAAAATATAACCGCATGTAATCAGACGTAACCTTGATTTCATGCGGTTATATTTAAAAAATCGTTTACTTTACTGCTCTTTTTAAAAAGATTGTCCGCTTTCGTTCAAGCAGTACGGATACCATGCTATGGAGAATGATCCCAATAATTACTAAAGCCATTCCTAAAATAGATGTCCATCCTGGTAGAACGGCACCGAGTAAAATCATTTCCCCAATTAAAGCGAAGACGACTTCACCAGATGAAGTTGCTTCGACACCAGCAAGCTTATGATTATCGTTTCGAACAAGCTCTGTTGCATAAAAAAACAATACCGTACCAATAATTCCTGAAGATACAGCGACAATAAAAGTTTGTGTTACTTGACTTGAAGATGGTAAGCCGTGTGTAATAAGCGCATAGATCGATAAAATAATCCAAAAGGGCATTGAAGCAATTGTCATTCCTAATATACGTTGAAACGTATTTAAATCTTGATTAACGAGTTGCATCATTTTTCGATTCCCTAATGGGTAAGAAACAGATGAAACAAGTAATGGAATAACACTTAAGAATACTGCAGATAGAGCTACTTTACTTGCTTGTTCAATCTGCATCGTGAACACACCTACAATAATAATAATTGAAATAATTACACTTGATAATGGAATATGTCTATTATCTTCTTTATTAATAAAAGGCACGAGTAAGGAACCGGCGATAATATTTAATTGAAATGTGGCTGCGACAAGCCAGCCAGGTGCATATACGGTTCCGAAAGCAATTGGAGCATAAAATAATCCAAAACCGATTGTACTCCACAAGATCCACTGCAAAGGATTGCTTTTTAAGTGATAAAGGACTGGCTTAACGTTCTTTTTATACCCTACGATCAAGAGTAACATTGGTAACATAAAAAAGAACCGAAGCGATGCACTCCAAGCCCAGCTCCCACCTTCCAATTCCATCGATCGGTTAAAAATAAAAGCTGCTGAAAAAAATAGAGCACCTAATGTGCCAATTAAAATTGGTCGCAAGATGTCACCTCTTATCGTATGAAATTCCAAAATAGATTGTATTAATTATAGCACACATTTTATATAAGTAAGAGCATAGCAAACGTGCGGAGCATCATGTAGTTGGGTTGCAAACGTTTAATAGAAACCTACAAATACGGAATTGAATCTTGAATTTTGTATGAGTAAAATGTTTGTGGGGGAACAGATGCACGAATCTAACTAGATAATATGTGATCAATTTTACTTTGAACGATATACACATGAATAACACCGTTGATTTTCACTGCAGGTGGATGCTTTCCGCGGGCACGGCATCAGCCTCCTCGGAAAGCGTAGTGTATATCTACTGCGGTCGGTAGGAATCAATACTAAAAGTAACGAATACTTGACTCAATCTTGAATTTTTGAATACTTGCTTTATTTTTTTATATTTTGTATACTACGAGTAGTTTAATAGAATTAGATAAACAGTGATGGGGAAAAGTATGATTTGCGGTATTTTTTTCAGAGAGCCTCCACTTGGTGAAAGGAAGCAAAAATACAAAATCGGAACAATGGCCCCGGAGTTTCGTACTGAACGTAATAACTAGTAGGTGTCGACGAGAAATGGCGCTCGTTATCCGTCGCCAAAGTATTAACAGTCTTTTGACTTAAGTACTTGTTGAGACTAAATGTGTAAACATTTAGTAAAGTAAGGTGGTACCACGTATATAAACCACGTCCTTATCGAATTTCGGTAATGACGTGGTTTTTTGAGCTTGAAAATGGGAAACGATAGTATGAAGCAGTACGTATCTAGCTGCAAGTGCTAAATCGGATTAAATAAATGTTGGAGGGGTTTTAATTGACGAAACATGTAGTTATTCAGACTGATTTTGGACGATGTGATGGAGCAGTAAGCGCAATGTACGGTGTGGCACTGACAGTTAATCCATCGTTAAGAATATTTGACCTTACTCATGAAATCCCACAGTACAATATATGGGAAGCGTCTTATCGATTGTTTCAAACTACGATTTATTGGCCAGAGGAAACTGTATTTGTATCGGTTGTGGATCCTGGAGTAGGCTCAGATCGGCGAAGTGTTGTCGCAAAAACAAACGATAATAAGTATATTGTTACACCAGATAATGGGACGCTAACGCATTTAATTGAAAGTGTCGGCATTGAAGCGGTTCGGCTCATTGATGAAAAAGTAAATAGACTTCCTCGATCCGGAGAATCATATACATTTCATGGTCGTGATGTATATGCATATACAGCAGCTCGATTAGCATCAGAAATTATTTCCTTTGATGAGGTAGGTCCGAAGCTGAACGTAAACCAGATTATTGAACTGCCAAGACCGAACCCAAAAATTAGCGAGGGGGAGATCGTTGGACATGTCGATATTCTCGATGAAAGATTTGGTAATTTGTGGACGAATATTGACCGATATTTCTTTAAGCAGGCGCAAATTAATTATGGTGATTTTTTAGAAGTGACGATAGAGAATAACGGACGTGAAGTGTATAAAAACAAGGTTGTATTTGGTCGATCGTTCGCTGATAGTCACTTAGGTGAGCCTTTATTATATGTAAATTCGGTCGATAATATAGGTGTTGCGATTAATCAAGGCTCTTTCGCTAAAGCGTATCGGATATCAACCGGTGTAAACTGGAAAATAAAGGTTCAACGAAGTTAGATCGTTCGTATAAATAGTTAACATAAGTTTCGTGTACTACTTGTGAAGTTAAAATCTAATAACATAGTAGGATACGATGTTGATTTTAATAAGGCATGATTTATACTTTTGTTTTTATGGGAAAAGATGATTATTATGTATATGAAGAAAGGAAGTGCTTATATGACGCGGTTTTCATTACAAGAAAAGCTACTAAGCAATTATGATTCAAAATATAACTATAATGGTGTATCTGGTGAACGATTGGCGCATCGCCTCGGTGAACTGGCTAAAATAGGTCTTACTGCAGATCATGGTTCAAACCGTCCTGGTTTTTCCGAAGAGGAGAAGCAAGCGAAGGAATTAGTTGGGAAATGGATGAAGGAAGCAGGACTTAAAGTGTGGAGCGATGGAGCAGGGAATGTTTTTGGTAGGCTTGAAGGAAAAAACAAGCACGCAAAAACGATTTTGAGCGGATCGCATGTTGACAGTGTTCCAAATGGTGGACATTTTGATGGCCCTTTAGGAGTATTATCAGCCTTAGAAGTTGTAGATGCGTGGAACGAAATTGGATATGAACCAGAAAAATCCTTTGAAGTAGCAATATTTACAGATGAAGAAGGAGCACGATTCAATGGAGGATTCCACGGCAGTGAAGCCGTTGTCGGCAAGGGAAATATTAAAGATAAACGAAACTTAAAAGACGTTTCAGGACAAAGTTTTGAGGATGTGCTCAATCAAATTGGATTAACCGTTGAAGGGTATGAAGCAGCAAAGCGTGATTTTAAAGATATTGAATTATTTGTTGAGTTGCATATTGAACAAGGGAAACGATTAGAAAAAGCAAACTTACCATGCGGAATTGTAACAGGTATTGCTGGTCCGTCATGGACAGAATTCACCTTTCACGGTCAAGCAGGGCATGCTGGAAATACACCGATGAATGACCGGAAAGATGCACTGTTGGCAGCTAGTGAATTCATATTAGAAGTAAACAAGCTAGCTCCTCAAGTAAGCGAAAGTGCGGTTGCAACAGTAGGAAAGCAGCACATTAAACCAAATGGTGTAAACGTCATACCAGGCGAGGTGAATCTGTACGTAGATATTCGTGATATATATGAAGAAACGCGCGACGAATTAATTTCACGAGTAGTAATCGCTGCAACAGAGATCGCTGCCAAATATGACGTTAAAGTTACTTCAACAGAAAATATGCGTACACCACCAGTTCCAATTGAAGCATCTACCCAACAGCTACTTGCAGAAGCTTTTCAATTAAATCAAATGGATTATATTAAGCTTCCAAGTGGGGCGGGGCACGACGCGATGATAATCGGTGAACAAGTGCCGATCGCGATGTTATTTGTCCAAAGTAAGGATGGTGTTAGTCACAATCCTGCAGAATGGTCTGAGCTTGATCATTGTGTACAAGGTGTACACGTATTGAAGTCATTTTTGGAACAACTCCAAGAGAATTAATTAGTACTTCTGGAAAAAATGTAAACTCGTTTAAAATTGGTGCATTGTTTAAGCGCCGGTAACTTAAGGCACGAACCTACTATTAAACTACGTCCAAACGGTTCCAATTATCAAAAGTTGATGATTGGAACCGTTTATAGGTTGTGCGCATACATATGGAATGGTACGAGTTTTATTGTTTAGCGTACTTCTCTATACGAGTGGAAGCTTAACGGGAAATCGGTATTCATTCGGTGGAACGTCGGTATATATAAACAAAAGCGTGTCAACAATATAGCTACGAAAGTGCGCTAGTGTTTGCGAGATAAAAAAATGGGATATATGGTATGCGAAGAATGTAACGGTTCGTTTCTAATTATTGGTATCCGTCATTTATTACTGGTATAATACTTGACATATATTTACATCACATGAATGAAACTAGGACGATAAAAATGAAAAATAGCTGGAAAATATATAATAATGACATAAAAAATATTGGTAAGAATTGGGTCGCTCTTATATTAATTGGCGGTTTGATTTTATTACCATCCTTATACGCTTGGTTAAACATTAAAGCATCGTGGGATCCGTATGGACAAACCGACCAAGTCCCTGTAGGAGTCGTAAATGAGGACAAGGGAGCGACAGTACGAGATAAGGAAATAAATGTAGGTAACGAATTAGTTGAAACATTGAGTGAGAACGATGCATTGGATTGGAAGTTTACAGATCGTCAGCAAGCAATAGAAAAAATAGAATACGGAGATTATTATGCAGTTATCATCATCCCAGAGAACTTTTCAGAACAGCTAAGCTCTGTATTAGCCGACAGACCTGAAAAGGCAACTATCGAGTATTATGTAAATGAAAAAATTAACGCGATTGCCCCTAAAATTACAGGAAAAGGGGCGTCTGTTATCGTAGATCAAATAAGCAATCAGTTTATAGCTACTGTAAATGGCGTTATTTTTGATATGTTTAATGAGATTGGCTTGGAGATTGAAAGTAATTTGCCGGATATTCAACAATTTGAAAACTATGTGTTTAAGCTAGAGCAAAGCCTACCTGAAATTAACAACGTATTAAATGAATCATTGACGGATGCTTCAAACGCGGAAACGATTATTGGAAAAGCAAAAGCTAAGATGCCTCAAGTGAAGCAACTGACGAATAATGGTTTAACGACAATTGATGAAACAACTGCTTTTTTAACAGAAGCGGAAAACGAGTTAAACCAAATAGCACCTAAAATAAAACAGGATTTAGAAAAGGTCCAATCCGCAGCGAAGGACATAAACGCATTTATGAAAGAAATTCAAGGAAACAAGATTCATATTACTGAGGATGCCCAAGCGATTTTACAGCAATCAAACAAACGAGTGGATGCCGCATTAGATACTATTGAAGCAATTGAAAAAACACTTAAACAATTAAAAGCACAAAATGACCAAGAACAGAATGCTGAAGAAATTGATAAAGCACTTAAAGATTTGGCACGCTTAAAGGCAGAATTACAGCTCGTGCAAAATAAATCTGCTGAAATGGAAACATTTATTACGCAAAAGCAAACAGAAATCGATGAGTTGTTAAAGGAAATACAACAAAAAGCGGAAACAACATCTGTACAAATAGATCAATTCGTTAAAACGTATAAGGAAGAAATTGAGCCGGCAGTTTTGGAAGAAGTAAATAATGCAAAAACAACTTTACGATCTGCACGAGGAATTTTGAAAGATATTCAGACTACTTTGCCACAAGTCGAACGAATTTTGAATCGCGCGGATACGAACTTAGCAACTGGAAAGCGGTCTTTAGAAACCGTAATGGATGAAATGCCGTATGTTAATCATAAAGTAAACGAACTTGCCGAACGAATACGGGACATTCAAGCTGAGACAGACATTAATGAAATAATAGAGCTGTTGAAGAACGACCCAGAAGCTGAACGCGGTTTTTTTGAAGAACCGGTTACACTAAGTGAAAACAAAGTATTTCCGATTGCAAATTATGGCACAGGGATGACACCTTTTTATACAGTATTGGCAATATGGGTAGGTGCCTTGTTGCTCATTTCCTTGCTTGCAACCGATGTGACTTCACCGGAAAGGTTAACAGGTACACAGATGTATTACGGACGGTACTTAACCTTTTTAACAATCGGTATGCTACAGACAATTATCGTTACGTTGGGCGATTATTTCATTATTGGAGTAAATATGAGCGATCCAGTATGGTTTGTCTTGTTTGGTTTATTTATAAGCGGCGTATTTATGGCAATTGTTTACACGTTTGTATCTGTATTTGGTGATGTAGGAAAGGCGTTAGCTATCATTTTGCTCGTTTTACAAATAGCTGGTTCAGGCGGGACGTACCCAGTTGTACTACTACCGGAGTTCTTTCAAATGGTACATCCATTTCTTCCGTTCACATATGCTGTTGATTTAATGCGTGAGGCGGTTGGAGGAATTGTATGGAAGCGTGCGCTGTATGATCTGTCCTTTTTAGGAATGTTTGGCGTAGCGGCATTAATTTTAGGAGGTCTACTAAAAACACCAGTAAATAAACGAACTAATAAATTAATGAAAAAATCGAAAGAAACAGGCTTGTTTCATTAGTTTTTAGAAAGAAGATTGAGCATACGATAATGCCAATCTTCTTTTATATGAATCAATTTCATAATTGCCATTTTAGAAAAATCACAAAAGAACAGAATTTTAAAATCCACTTAAAGCTAGATTGGTTTCTGCTGTGTCCCATCTGGATCGACTCCGCTTTCCGCAGGCAACGCCTCAACTAATTTTAAAAGTTTTTTTCCATACTTTTAAAATGGATTTTCGGCTGTTGCTTTTCCTGCAGGAGTCTGCGTGGATCCGGATTCCACACAGACGAGCTGGGAGTGAATCGGGTACTTTAGAGAAAGTCCAAGAAAATCTTGTTTTTCAAGCAATCAAAGAAGGCTATATCATTGATGATACTGCCGCGATTGATGCAACCCATTTGAGGCTCGTGACTCCGAAGATATACAGCTCCAGCTCGGGGATCAAAAGCTTGGGAAATTATCTATAATCAACATAGTGTGTAGATACAGCTATTATCATTGCAGCACGCAGGCTAACGAAAGAGGATATTTTATTTACTAAGAACTACCATAGGAATGGCTGTATTTTTTAATATATAATAAGAATGGTATTTATTGTTTTAAGGTGCTTGGAATTATGGGTATTCGGAGAACAATGGCGAAGGAGAAAACTTCGAACATTGCCACATTGCCGCTCATGAAATATACTCGCTTTTCGCAGGTGAATGGTGAGCCTCCTCGATACGCACTGCGGGAACTTTTTCTGAGGAAGTTTCGCCTATCGATTTGCCTTTGTCGGAGAGCTTTGCTAGTTTTTCACAAACTAATCCGAAACCCGAAAATATAATGCTCAACTGAAAGCTCTAGACATAACAAGTATATGGAGGAGGGGCTTATGAGAAATAAGAGGTGGATGAAAATAGGTGCAGGAATTGTAACCGCTCTATTAATTATAAATATTGTTGCTAGCTTCTATTTTTATAATTTAGCAATTGCTAGAAACGTTAAAGAATTTTTGCAAGGGAACGCTGACTTAGAAGTGTCTGCAGAGGCGATGAACGTATTTTTAGAAGGAGATTGGCGGACGTGGGTTCGAGGTCAATCCTTTGAACAATGGGAAATGACTTCCTATGATGGATTGAAATTACAAGGGTATTTTCTAGAAGCGAAAAAACCTACAGACAAAACCGTTGTCTTTACGCATGGATATCTCGGGCGTGGTAGCGATATGGGATTATATGGACAGTATTATTATGAACAGCTAGGCTATAATATATTTTTTACAGATATGCGTGGACACGGAAAAAGTGAAGGCGACTATATTGGTTTTGGCTGGCATGATCGACTCGATGTTATCGACTGGCTTGATATTCTAATGAACAAACGTGGGAATGAAATGCAGTTTGTTTTACATGGACTTTCGATGGGAGCGGCAACCGTTTTAATGGCAAGCGGTGAGGAGCTTCCGAAAAATGTAAAAGCAATTGTAGCAGATAGTCCGTATACAAGTGTGTACGATATGTTTGCATATCAGATGAAACGTATGTATCATTTACCCGCGATTCCTATTTTACCAACGACGAGCATTGTCACAAAAATGAAGGCAGGTTATTCACTGACGCAAGCATCTGCACTGGATCAAGTAAAAAAAGCAAAGGCGCCGATCCTTTATATCCATGGAAATGCAGATACGTTTGTGCCTACAAATATGACACAGCTACTTTATGAAAATACGAAAAGTGAAAAAGAATCGATTACGATAGATGGGGCAGGGCATGGCGAAGGGTTTGTGTTAGATAAGGAAAAATATGTACGCGCATTGGAACAGTTTCTTAAAAAATATATAAATTAAGCATCGTATGATAAGTACTGAAATCTTATTAGGGAAAGGCTTAAAGGATTTCTTAAGGTATTAAAGTGTATACAGACTCCACGAAAAAGAGGAAAATCTTCTTTGTGTACGATGTTTCGCTTCTGAATCGGTTGATGTTTAAACATAAGAGCACCCCTGTAGATTATTGTGTGGCACTTTAATTCTACTAAAAGGTGCTCTTTATTTACTGCTTTTTGAGCAAAATCACTAATCGATTCGCTTATGGTTACAGAAACTTCACGAATCATGCTTTATCTCAAGCGAAAACCTGTAAAATGAATCAAATTACAGTACAAAAACATAAAGAAACACACTCCAATGCAAATGAAACAGCATGGAAGTGTGTGCAATAAGACTATTAGTCCTCTTTAAGCTGATTGGAACGAAAGTCGACGGACACCTGGGGAAATAGCAAGCGTCCGAAGATCCCGTAATGACTCGGATAGAGGAGCTACAGAAGCGGAGGCAGTAACCGCGGAAGGCCTGTCGGCTGTATAGTACAAGTCAGCGAAATCAGAGTGAAAGCTTTCATGTTTTTGTTCTAATTCATTCGTAGGTATACCTCGACTTAACATACATCACCATCGTCATTTGACAAAGACCAACTTATGTTGGTACGGCACTTTCTATATGCGCGTGGCTCGGTATGCTTCCTCGAGCTAATGAGCTTGCTGAGTAAGCCCGTTGCCTAGCAGGGTTCCTATGTGCGCAAAGCGAATTAGCACATTGTTCGTTTTTTTGGTTGTGCCTTTAAGTTATGTCCCCGGTTCCTTTGCATATCTAGTAATGTTTTGTCCTAGCCTTATTTAACTGTTTATTTTTTTAGAGGAAATATTTGCGTCCTTTTCATATGCTTCTTGCAGCAATGTTGTTATTTTTCCTCGTTTTCCGTCTTGAATTTGTTTTCCATCTACTTGAACAACTGGCATTACTTCAGACATACTGCTAGATAAAAATAACTCGTCACAAGCTTCGATATCTTCTAGTTTAAACGCCTGCTCCACAAATGGAATTTGTAGCTCATTAGCTAATCTTTCCACAGCCATTCGTACACAGCCGTGTAAGATTCGTTCGTTCGCTGGGTGCGTATAAATGCTTCCGTCTTTGACTAAATAAATATTAGAAGAGCAGCATTCTGTTACAGTACCATTTTCATGTAATATAGCTTCGTAGCAACCATGTTCTAGTGCTTCCTGCTTTGCTAAAATGTTCGGCAAAAGGTTTAAGCTTTTTATAAAGCAATAGTCCCAACGTGTATCTTTATGTGTAATTACAGCTACACCTGATTCCATTTCTTTCGTAAATCTAGGAAAATCCTCCATATATGCATACATATTCGGCTTTACATTTTTCGGGAATGTATGCACGCGCGGAGCAGACCCTCTCGTTATTTGCAAGTAAACCATGCCATCATTTTTCATGTTGTTTTTATGAAGCAATTGCTCTAACAAATCAATAATTTCGTCTTTAGACTCGTCAATCGTAATTTTAATTGCATCAAGTGAACGGAATAAGCGATCGACGTGTTCATTTAATAAATAGTATTTGCCATTATAAATTCGAATAACCTCATAAATCCCATCACCAAACTGTAAACCTCGTTCTTCAAAAGGGTATTTTAAGCTATCGTGATGAACAAACTTACCTTGTGACATCATAATTGGATAAACAGACATACTATCTCCTCCCTACATATTAATTATTTTACTCCTTGTGTCAATCGTTGTAAATGGTTCCTATTTCAAGTTTACTGTTATTGATAATTTATTGGAATAGAAAGCTGCATAGAAGCTTTTTAAAAAAGGCGATTCCGATCAAAAGGGGGTGCTAATTGCCTCAGCGGTCGGGAACCAACTCCGAGTTCCATGAAAAAAGCACTTCAAAAAAGTGTTCTGTACTTTTTGGATCCAGTTGAGGGAATACCGACGAAACATGCGATTAGAAGCGGCTGTTAGCCTATAATATAAAGAGAATAACCGTCCACTTTCTAAAATAGAGTATGAGTAAAATGTTTGTGGGGGAACAGATGCACGAATCTAAGTAGATAATATGTGATCAATTTTACTTCGAACGATATACACATGAATAACACCGTTGATTTTCACTGCAGGTGGATGCTTTCCGCGGGCACGGAAAGCGTCGTGTATATCTACTGCGGTCGGTAGGAATCAATACTAAAATTAACGAATACAAAGAGAGGTTTTTTAACTGCTTAAAATAACACCCACAAATGCTTGACTTAATCTAAAATAGATACGAACTTGAAAGAGCTTAGAGGTATAGCTATCTAATTGGACGGGAGTTGGCTAATAGCTATATACTATATAAACGGAAGACGAAAAATAAAGGAGGGGAAACTCGTGTACACCGAACAATTGAAACAAGATATTATTAATTATAGTAAAAAGATAGGGATTGATAAAATCGGTTTTGCTTCTGCGGATGTTTTTACAGAATTAAAGGAACGGTTGAAGCGACAGCAGGAGCTTGGTTATCAATCTGGATTTGAGAAAGGCACAGTCGAGGAACGTACAGAGCCGTCACGGCTAATGCCAGAAGCACAATCAATTATTTCGATTGCACTTGCATACCCTTCTCGAATAGAAAATGCACCGAGGAGTACGAAAGATAGCAGAAGGGGTATTTTTTGCAGAGCATCTTGGGGCCAAGATTATCACCAAGTATTGCGGAGTCGATTAGATAAGTTGGCACGATATATCCAAGAGCACGTCCCGGATTTTATCGGGAAAGTAATGGTCGATACAGGAGAGTTATCTGATCGTGCAGTGGCGGAACGCGCTGGTATTGGATTTAGCGGAAAAAACACATTAATAATAACACCGGAATTTGGTTCATATGTTTATTTAGGAGAATTAATAACAAATATTCCATTTGAGCCGGATGCGCCTATTGAAGATAGCTGTGGCGACTGCACATTGTGCTTAAATGCATGTCCGACAGGGGCACTCGTCCAAGCAGGACAATTAAATGCTCAAAAGTGCTTAGCGTTTTTAACACAAACGAAGGATTTCTTACCAGAGGAATTTCGTACGAAGGTAGGTACACGTGTATATGGATGTGATACGTGTCAGGCCGTATGTCCTCGGAATAAACAAATTGATTTCCATCTCCATCCAGAGTTCGAGCCAGAAGGTGAAGTTGCTAAGCCACAACTAAAACCGATGCTAACGATGTCTAATCGTGCGTTTAAGGAGAAGTTTGGACATCTTTCCGGATTTTGGCGTGGTAAAAAACCGTTACAGCGAAATGCAATTATTGGCTTAGCGCATTATAAGGATGAAACAGCTGTTCCGGATTTAGTTGATATTATGAGCAAAGACCCGCGTCCGGTCATTCGTGGAACCGCAGCTTGGGCGCTTGGTAAGATAGGTACGAGTGAAGCATATGAAGCTATAGAAACATTAATCGACCAAGAAAAAGACGAACAAGTTCGATTTGAAATGGAAAACGCATTAAAAGTAATTCGTAGCTCCTAAATTTAAAGAAATACCAATAAGTACAAGGAGTCCCTTCATATACGTAGTATGGAGGGATGTTTTATGAATCGTATAAAAGAAGAGTGGCTTGCATTTTTTCAGCAAGAGCATGGCGAGGAAAATTGGTGGACACGAAAACGAAAACTATTCCGAACGCGAAATGCTGAAATTGTTCGTATACGTGGAGAAGGGAGACTGTTTCAAAAGGTATCGTACGACCGGCAATCGGACTATTTTTATATACTGTATCTCTCGTTCTTTATAAAACAAAAGGATTGCTTTTATATTGAGGAACAAACAATGGTGTATCAATATAAAGTGATCGGTGGAAAGATGATTGAACATAAAGAGCATAGACCCTATCTACTAGAAGCTGAACGTGTGGCCGCTCGTAATCAAGCGAGTTATTTACGTACTAAAATAGATGAACGGTTTGATTATGATCGTCATGCGGCTGTACAGTATGCCGAGCGGTGGTGGAATAATTACAACCCTGACTATAAGGCATTTACAGTTGATTGTACAAATTATGTGTCCCAATGTCTACGTGCAGGGGGTGCGCCAATGCGAGGTACACCGGTTCGAGATAAAGGCTGGTGGTACAGTGGAGAAAATTGGAGCTTTAGCTGGTCAGTTGCACATGCTTTAAGATGGTATTTAAGCGGTTCGAGCATGGGCTTGAAAGGCAAAGAAGTCGATCGGGCAGAGGAGCTTCTTCCTGGTGATATTATTTGTTACGATTTCCAAGGGGATGGCAGATGGGATCACAATACAATTGTTACTGCTATTGACGCAAATGGAATGCCATTAGTTAATGCACATACAGATAATAGCCGCCATAGATATTGGTCGTATGAGGATTCCTCAGCATGGACGCCGGCGATCAAATATAAATTTTTTCAAATTGGAAAAACGTGATATAATAAGTTCGTTCATCAACAAAAGCGATTCGCGCAAGGAGAATGACACATGAGTTTGCACGTCGTATTATTTCAGCCAGAAATTCCAGCAAATACAGGAAACATTGCCCGTACGTGCTTGGCGACGGATACTACCCTACATCTTGTCCACCCACTTGGCTTTTCAACAGAAGATAAAATGCTGCGTAGAGCTGGCTTGGATTATTGGGAGCATGTGGATATAAAAGAACATGCAACAATTGAAAAGTTATATGAATCGTATCCAAACGCAACGTATTATTATATTGAAAACTTTGGAACGAAGCATTATACCGATTTTGATTTTAGTAATGAAAGGGAAGATCTCTTTTTTGTTTTTGGTAGGGAAACGAACGGGATTCCGAAAGAATTGATTGAAGGAAAGGAAGAACAATGTCTCCGTATTCATATGAATGAGAAGGTTCGTTCCCTCAATTTATCGAATACCGCTGCAATTATTATTTACGAAGCGTTAAGACAGCAAGGCTTTCCACGATTAGCTTAGTAGGAAGGATATTTGTTCGTTCATAAACGTGTACCTGTAACAAAGGCTTTTGTTTACTACATTAGCACTTTATGTACAGTTCTTTAAGATTCACTTGGTAACACATTCATAAAAATGAAAATCCGTCATGCAACGTATGATCGCATGACGGACTTATTATTGATCGTTTTTAGGAATACCAGGTTTTGATTCATAGGCAGATGTGAAACATGCCGTTAGAAAAGAAAAAATAACTCCAAAGAGCAGTATTAGTTTCATATTGCGCAGCCTCCTTATACGTACAATCATTCTGTTACAGTAGTATTCTAAATGGTACTTTTTATTATACATAATAAGGGGGAGAAAGTGAACTGCAACCCGTTTTGTTTCACAGATTGTCATATTTTATTGTAGGTATTCATGTTATGCTATAATGTTTTTATAATTTAAGGTATATTAGTTGATGAAGTTTCTTGTCAGTTCTATAATGAGGATTGAATGAAAATTAACCGTAGTTGCGGGGAAAGTTACTATCTAATGGGGGTATATGACGTGGCACAGAGTGAAGAATCCAACGAAAGATTCTGGAAAAAATTTCATGGGCCTAACATGGGTTATATTGAAGAACAATACGAGCGTTATAAAGAAGATGCTTCTCTTGTTGACGCTTCTTTAAAAGAAATGTTTGATCAGTACGGGGCCCCTGAATGGATGTACCAATCATCAACGGTACAAATACAGTCAACATCTGAAAAACCGAATGATACTGATGTAAAAAAACTTACCTCAGCGATGAAACTTGTTGAGGCTATTCGTCGTTACGGCCATTTGGAGGCAGATATTTATGCTGTAGGCGGCAATGAGCAAAAATCTGGACTCGTTGATCCGGATACATATGGATTGACACAAAAAGATTTGGAGCAAATGCCTGCATCATGGTTATGGGAGCAATCGCCTCAAGGAGTGGACACTGGAGCAGATGTTGTTACTTACTTGAAAAAGCTTTATACAGGAAAAATATCGTTTGAATATGATCACGTAAACAATGACGAGGAGCGTCAATGGTTATTAAATCGCATTGAATCTGGTGAATTCCAAACGCCTGTTTCTACAGATGAAAAAAAGCAATTATTGGAGCGTCTTGTTGCTGTTGAAGGCTTTGAAGAGTTTTTGCAAAAAACATTTGTTGGTCAAAAACGTTTTTCCATTGAAGGTTTAGAAATGATGGTTCCAATGCTAGACCGAGTAGTTAAGCATGCGAATCGAGATAAAATAGATAATATTATGATGGGTATGGCGCATCGTGGTCGTTTAAGTGTGCTTGCTCACGTATTAGGAAAGCCTTTAGATAAAATATTTTCCGAATTCCATCATGCCCCAGATAAAGAGCTCGTCCCATCGGAAGGTTCTATGGGTATTAATTACGGCTGGACGGGGGATGTAAAATATCATTTCGGAGCGACAAAAGAAGTAAAATATAATGATGAAACGACTACACGTATTACATTGGCTCACAATCCATCGCACTTGGAGTTTGTTAATCCAGTAGTGGAAGGCTTCAAGCGTGCAGCGCAGGATAATCGATCAGAGCGCGGCTATCCTGAACAAGATTTAAGCAAAGCGATTGGCGTGCTAATTCACGGAGATGCAGCATTTATTGGCGAAGGTGTCGTTGCGGAAACATTGAATTTAAGCGGATTGCCAGGCTATCGTACAGGCGGAACATTGCATATCATTGCGAACAACCTCGTTGGCTATACTACGAACCAAAAAGATGGAAGATCAACACGGTATGCCAGTGATTTGGCCAAAGGGTTTGAAATTCCGGTTGTACACGTAAATGCAGATGATCCGATCGCTTGTATAACTGCAGTAAAGCTTGCGTACGACTACTCTCGAAAGTTTCATAAAGACTTTTTAATTGACTTAGTTGGTTATCGCCGTTACGGACATAACGAAATGGATGAGCCACGTTCTACCCAACCGTTATTATATAAAGAAATTGATAACCACCCAACAGTTGCAACATTGTTTGCAGAACAGCTGACAAAAGAAGAGGCTATACAGCCAGACTTTTTCGAAGAAGCGAAACAAGCAGCCCAACAAAAATTGCAAAAAATATATGATGGTATGAAAGAAGACGAATCGATTGTAGAAGAAAAAGAAATGCCTAAATCATTAGCAAACGGTCTTGAACAATATGAAACGGCTGTTTCACTTGATACTTTAAAAAGTTTAAATAAAGGCTTATTAAAACGGCCTGAAGGCTTTAACGGATTTAAACGATTGGAAAGAGTGTTCAAGAGAAGGGAAAATATATTAGAAGAAGGAAATAAAGCAGACTGGGGCGCTGGAGAAGCATTAGCTTATGCATCTATTTTACACGACGGAATTCCGATTCGACTAACAGGACAAGATTCAGAACGCGGTACTTTTGCACACCGTCACCTCGTATTGTATGATGTGAATACTGCTGAATCCTATTGTCCGATGCACGGTCTTGAAGAAGCAAAGGCATCCTTTGACATTCGAAACAGTCCACTGTCCGAATCAGGTGTTCTCGGTTTTGAGTATGGGTATAGTGTGCAGTCACCAGATACGCTCGTAATTTGGGAAGCACAATTTGGTGATTTTGCAAATGCAGCTCAAGTTATTTTTGACCAATTTATTTCATCCGCACGTGCAAAGTGGGGCGAAAAATCAAATATGGTCATGCTCCTTCCGCACGGGTACGAAGGGCAAGGTCCTGAGCACTCCAGTGCAAGGTTAGAACGCTATTTACAGATGGCAGCCGAAAATAACTGGATTGTAGCGAATGTTACTTCTTCTGCGCAGTTTTTCCATTTAATACGTCGCCAAGCTAAAATGCGTGGGCTCGATGAAGCAAGACCGCTCATTTTAATGTCGCCAAAAAGTTTACTAAGAAACCAGCGTGTAGCATCTGAAGCAAAAGAATTTACAGAAGGAAAGTTTCTTCCGTTACGTGACCAACCGAATTTAAAAGTAAGTAAAAAACGGGCAAAGCGCTTATTACTAGGGACTGGTAAAGTGATGGTTGATATTGAGGAAGCGATTGAAGCTTCTGAAGAAAATTTTGATTGGTTGCGTGCATTACGAATTGAACAAATTTATCCATTCCCGAAAAAGGAATTGGAAAAAGCATTAAGCGAACTTCCGAATGTAGAAGAAATTGTGTGGGTCCAGGAAGAACCGAAAAATATGGGCAGCTGGAATTTTGTCGCTAATTATTTACGCGATGTATTAAAAGAAGGCCAATTACTCCGTTATATCGGACGCCCGGATCGTTCATCACCTGCAGTTGGAGAGCCAAACATTCATAAAGTGTTACAAAATAAAATTATTAACAAAGCAATAAATCCGTCCAAGGGAGGAAATACTAGTGAAGGAAATTAAGATTCCAGAGCTTGCAGAATCCATTACAGAAGGTACAATTTCTGAGTGGTTAGTGAAAAAAGGGGACAAAATAGCAAAAGGGGATCCAGTTGTTGAATTGGAAACAGATAAAGTAAATGTTGAAGTAAACTCGGATTTCGCAGGAGTTATTACTGAAATTATGAGCGAAGAAGGGGATGACGTTGCAGTTGGTGACGTTATTGCCAAAGTAGATGAAAATGGCGAGGCTGGAAATTCCGCTCCTGCTGAAGCAGCGGCTGAAGAAAAGAAAGATGAGCCGAAAGCAGCGGAGGAAGAAAGTGCTACAGAAGACAAGCAAGGTGTCATTGCTTCACCCGCAGCCAGAAAACGTGCACGTGAATTGAACATCGACTTAAGCAAGGTGCAGCCAGTTGACCCGCTTGGTCGAATTCGTCCAGAGGATGTAGAAGCGGCTAAAGCGAATGAATCAAAGCCAGCTCCTTCTGCTAAAAAGGAAGCACCACAAGCAGATAAAACGGAATTTGAAAAGCCAGTAAAACGGACGAAAATGTCCCGTCGTCGAATGACGATTGCGAATCGTTTAGTTGAAGCACAGCAAACGGCAGCTATGTTAACAACGTTCAACGAAGTAGATATGAGCGCTGTTATGAAGTTGCGTAGCGAACGAAAAGATGACTTTCTTAAGAAAAATGATATAAAATTAGGCTTTATGTCTTTCTTTACGAAAGCAAGTGTAGCAGCTCTAAAAGAATTCCCATTGCTAAATGCAGAAATTCAAGGGAATGAGCTTGTTGAAAAGCAATTTTACGATATCGGTATCGCTGTGTCTACAGAGGACGGTCTCGTAGTTCCAGTTGTAAGAGATGCGGACAAGTTGGACTTTGCTGGGATTGAAAGAGAAATTGTGAACTTAGGCACGAAAGCGAAAAACAAAGAACTTCAGCTTAGTGAGCTGCAAGGCGGTTCATTTACAATAACAAATGGTGGTATTTTTGGATCGATGCTTTCTACGCCAATATTGAATACACCACAAGTCGGTATTCTCGGCATGCATAATATTGTAAAGCGTGCAGTAGTAATGCCAGATGATTCAATCGAAGTTCGCCCGATGATGTATCTTGCACTTTCATACGATCACCGTATTGTTGATGGTAAAGATGCCGTGCAATTCCTAGTACGTATTAAGCAGTTGCTAGAGGATCCATACGATTTATTATTGCAAGGCTAACAATCGGGGAAACCCTATGAAAAGAAGGCAGGTAGCTCTTATCTTACGATGAGCTACCTGCCTTCTTGGTTGTAAAATTGGCTCTAAAATTATGACATTGGTGAAGAAAAATCACATTACTTTTTGATACGGAAATGTGAAGAAAATTCACCAACGTCATTTGCCAAGAACCGCTTAAACAGCACTGAAGTGTGTGCAATAAGGCTATTGCCCCTCTTTAAGCTGACTGGAACGAAAAGTTGACGGACTCCTGCGGAAATAGAACGCGTCCGAAGATCACTGTAGCGTCTCAGACAGAGGAGCTACAGAAGCTGAGGCAGTAACCGCGGAAAGCCCGTCGGCTGAAGTGCAAGTCAAAGAAATTGAGCGCAAGCTTTGATGTTGTCGTTTAAAATACTAAATATCCACCTACAAATACGTGATCCAATGCTTTATATTAAACTAATGAGCTTTAATACTTTAATTTTAGTTTTGGAATAATTATTTAAGTATTATTCAAAGGCTTTTCCTTTGCAAATATAATAATCTAAAGAGCAGAGCAAATGCACCAAAGCTTAATCCAATTATTAAACCACCCCAGTAGCCAAATGGGCCGAATGAAGTGTAATTTGCGAGCAGCCATCCGCTCGGCAGACCAATCATCCAGTACGATATAAACGCTAATATTAAAGTAAGATTCACATCTTTGTATCCTCTTAATGCTCCTTGAATCGGCGCACCAAAAGCATCTGCAAGCTGAAAGACGATTGCATAATAAATAAAGTGCTTTATTTGCTTAATTACTTCCGGGTTCGTACTGTATAGCTTTGCTACTGGTTCGTTGAAAATAAATAGAATACATCCACAAAAAATTGCTATCCCAACGCCGCTTGCAATTCCGATATTTCCATACTGCCTTGCATCATGGAATCGTTTTGCACCGACCTCATAACTAATTGCTATTGTTAACGCCATTCCCACACTGAGCGGGATCATGTATAATAAAGAGGCAAAATTTAATGCGGCTTGGTGAGCTGCGATTGTATTTGTACTGTATACACTCATTAATAGTGTAATGGCTGAAAAAATACTCGTTTCAAAAAATATTGCAAAACCAATTGGAATACCTATTTTTAGTTGTTCCCACCACGCAAGTAAAGCAGGTCGAAGCCATGTAGAAAATATATTGTAGCTCGTAAATGGTTGGATATAATAAATGATACCGACCGTAAGTAAGCATACGAACCAATACGTTACCGACGTTGCGATACCAGCACCTACACCGCCAAAAGTAGGTAGACCAAGCTTACCGAAGATAAAAATATAGTTAAAGAAAATATTAATTGGTAATGAAAGTAATATAATTAACATGGAAATACGAGTTTTTCCTAACGCATCAATAAAGGATCGCAACGTATTAAAGATACAAAGTGGAATTATTCCAGTACCTAGCGCAATTAAATAGTACAGAGCAATTTGGCGCACAACTGGTTCAAGATCCATGACGGACAGAATTGGGTTTAATACGAATGTCCCACTTACTAAAATAAGTAATGCGAGGCTGATTGATAAATAAATCGCTTGTTGTACTTTCATACCAGCTTCATTTTCCTTATTTGCACCTATTAAATGCGAGACGATAGGGGTAATGGCTAATAATATTCCATTAACTCCAGTAAATATAGGAACCCAAAGACTAGAACCGATAGCAACGCCTGCTAAATCGGAAGCACTTACTCGGCCGGACATTACTGTATCGAAAAAATTCATTAAAAATAAACTAATTTGTGTAATAAGAATCGGAAAAAGTAAGGTTGAGAATAAGGAAAGCTTCTCGATTAAGGATGATGTTTTATGCATATTAATTCTCCTTCATAATAGGGCGGCTTTTCTTAGTATACCGCGAAAATATATTTTACGCAGAAAGGAACTTTACATAGAATGAAAAAGAAAAATATTCTCTTTACAGGCGGAGGAACCGCTGGCCATGTCATCGTTAACTTAGCACTTATACCGAGCTTTCAAAAGGATGGCTGGAACATCGATTATATAGGATCCTATGAAGGAATAGAGCGTAAATTAATAAGTGAATTGGAGGGCGTTACCTACCATTCGATATCTACCGGGAAATTACGTAGGTATATGTCTATGGAAAACGTCAAAGACCCTTTTAAAGTAATAAAAGGGGTTTTTCAAGCGTGGCGTATTATTAAAAAGCAAAAGCCAGCAGTAGTTTTTTCAAAAGGTGGATTTGTGTCTGTACCGGTCGTAATAGCTGCGAAGCTCTGTCGAATTCCTACCATAATTCATGAATCGGATTATACGCCAGGGCTTGCCAATAAAATAGCATCCCGGTTTGCCCAGCAAGTGTTAACTACTTTCCCTGAAACGGTAAATTACTTGCCTGAAAATAAAGCGATTCCGATTGGCGCTGTTATTCGAGAAGAGCTCTTTCAAGGGAATGAAGAAATTGGGCTAACCTTGACAGGTCTTACAAAAGAAAAACCAATTTTACTAATTATGGGTGGAAGTGGTGGCTCACGCACGATTAACACGTTAATTACAGACAACTTAGAAGAAATTTTAACCGAATTTCAAATTATACATATTTGTGGTCTTGGAAATGTTAATCGCTCCGCAACACGGAAAGGGTATGTACAGTTCGAATACGTGAACGAAGAATTAAAAGATATTTTAGCTATAACAGACTACGTAATTTCACGAGCAGGCTCGAATGCAATTTTTGAATTTTTAGCGTTGCGTATCCCTATGCTGCTTATTCCGCTGTCGCTTGCTGCGAGTAGAGGAGACCAAATAGTCAATGCAAAATCGTTCAAAGAAAGTGGTTATGCACATGTGCTAGATGAAGAGAAGCTCACTAAAGAGACGCTCCTCCGTTCAATTCATCGGTTGAAGAAATCAGGACCTGTCCTTATTGACAAAATGGAAAAATTCGAAAGTAAAGCTGTTCGTGAAAACGTTATCGATATAATTAAAAATACGAGCAAACACGTATGAATCAAGAAAGGGAAACAGAGATAGATCGATAAAAAGATCAGATTTCATTCATGATTTTGTGACAATGCTTTCCATAGTTCCCCTATTTTAATGCAAGGAGCATTGGAATGGCTCATATCGTTAAACCCCTTTCAATGCTCACGTTATTTATGAGATCGCAATTAGTTTATTTAACCATTGTAAGCTGTCGTAGTTATTCCAGTTCTCCATGGTTAAGAATGTTAACATTTATTTTAAAATCAACCTTCATTGTTGGGTATTTCTCTCGCCATTCTTTTTCAGTTAATGAACCATCTTTTTTATATATTCGATAATGTGCACCGTAACCTAATGAATCCGCTTCAAACGATTGTAATTGTGTTACTAATTTTTCATATCGTGCGGTTAATTGCTTTTCAATTTCTTTCTCCAGAAGAGAAATAACTGTTCCGATTGAACCATTTTCCGAGTTTTTAGAAGAGAAATCACGTATTAACTCTAAGGATTTGCATATCG